>CAYZQZ010000213.1:0-6836 GCA_964480235.1 uncultured Reyranella sp.
CCGGCGGCTCGAAAGGGCCGCCGGTTTCTTTTGTGGCCACTTGCCCTAGGATGCGGGCATGAACCTCGATGCCATCCGGATCGGGAACAACCCGCCCGACGACGTCAACTGCATCATCGAAGTGCCGATCGGCGGCGAGCCGATCAAGTACGAGATGGACAAGGAAGCGGGGACCCTTGTGGTCGACCGCTTCCTCTATACGCCGATGCGTTACCCGGGGAATTACGGCTTCGTGCCGCACACGCTGTCGGACGACGGCGACCCGATCGACGTGCTGATCGCCAACACCCGCCCGATCATCCCCGGCGCCGTGATGAACGTACGGCCGATCGGCGTACTGAAGATGGAGGACGACGGCGGCGGCGACGAGAAGATCATCGCCGTGCCGACCCCGAAGATCACGCAGCGCTACGTCAACGTGAAGAACCACGTCGACCTGCCGCAGATCACGCGCGAGCAGATCGAGCATTTCTTCCTGCACTACAAGGATCTCGAGCCCGGCAAGTGGGTGAAGATGAAGGGCTGGGGCGACGCCGACGAAGCCCGCCGGCTGATCCGCGAGGCGATCGCGCGCGCCGCCAAGAAATAGAGGGCTTCGTGGCCGGCGAATCCTTCCGGCTGATGCTGCGTGCCAGCTCGCCGGACTTCTGGCGGCTCTGGTATGTCGGCCTCGTCGTGTCGACGGTGCGCTGGCTCGAGATGGTGGCGGTCGGCATCGTCGTCTACCAGATGACCGGCTCGGCCTTCCTGGTCGCCATGATGACCATGCTGCGGCTGCTGCCGATGGGGCTGTTCGGCGCGATCCTGGGGGCGCTGGCCGAACGCTTCGACCGGCGGCTGACGCTCGCCGCCGTGGTCGGTCTCATGGCGTTCACCTCCGCGGCCCTGGCCGTGATCGCCCATGGAGGCGGGCTGGAAGTCTGGCATCTTGCTGTCGCGAGCTTCGTCAACGGCTGTGGTTGGGCGACCGACAATCCGCTGCGGCGCATGCTGATCGGCGAGGCGGTGGGGCGCGATCACATGGGCATCGCCATGTCGCTCGATATCGGCGCCAGCAACGCCAGTCGCATGCTCGGCCCGACGCTGGGCGGCGTGCTGCTGGTGACGATCGGACTGGAAGGCGCCTTCGCGCTTTCGGTGGCGATGTACGCGACCGCGATCGTGGCGGCGCTCATGATCCGCACGCGCGTCGCGGTCCTGCCGGGAGCGGGCGACGTGCTGGCACGGACCCTGGAGGGTATCCGGATGGTGCTGGGCGATCGCCGCCTGATGGCCGCGATGGTCGTGACCGTGATCTACAACATCTTCGCCTGGCCCTTCACCAGCATGATCCCGGTGATCGGCCGCGACCGGCTGCATCTCGGCCCGGAGGGCGTCGGCCTGCTGGCGAGCCTCGACGGTGTCGGCGCCTTCGCCGGCGCGATGCTGCTGGCGGCACTGCTCAAGACCCGCTGGTACGCGGCGACCTATGTCGGCGGCGTCGCCTGCACGACGGCGGCGCTGATCGTGTTCGCGCTCGCGACCGACCCGATGGTGGCCGGGATCGCGCTGGTCGTGACGGGCCTGGGCGGAGCCGCCTTCGCCGCCATGCAGGCGACCATCGTCTATCTGGCCGCACCGGCCCACATGCGCTCGCGCATCCTGGGTGTGCTTTCGGTCTGCATCGGCACCGGCCCGATCGGCTTCGTCTGGCTGGGCTGGCTGGCCGACCGCATCGGCGCGCACAACGCCACGGTCGTGACCGGCGCGCTCGGCCTCGTGGCGCTTGCCGCCGCGCAGCCGCTCTGGCGGCGCATCTGAGTTCTTGACATATGTTGCGATATTCGCCATATTGAATTGGCGGCGTTCACTGTCGTCCGGATCCCCTTGCGCAGCCTGCTTCAAGGTTCCGACTGCGATTTTCTAGAATTTCTAGAACGCAAGAAAATCGTTTTCGGAAAAGCATTCACCTGCAGAGGCTTGGGTGGCGAAAGTCGGCGTTTCCAGAATCGACGCGTTTGTTGAGGGAGTGCGTAGGAGACCCGGATCCGACAAGCGCGGGGGCCATGGGAGACGCCGGACAAGCCCCCTCCAGCAGTTGGGGAGGAGGCGGAGGGCCCGGATCAAGGATGGCAGAGCGTTCGCAGCAACGCCTCGGCGAGTGCGCCTGTGCTGATCAAAGTCGATGGCTGGGTCTGGAGGCGCGCAGCGCCGAAGGTCAGCGCTCGCACGGTTCCAATTTCAGGGGATGCTTGTGGCTCGCGAGGATTTCTTGTTGGCGGTGAGGTCGTTGGCCATTCGCAGGCGGAATCGGCTTGGTCGTCGGCAGACCGGCACCGAAGCCGATTCCTCTGGAGGATTTTTTGTTCGCCTGGAGGGACCGGCTTCAGCCCGCTCAGGTATTTCTCAATAATCATTGAACGGTACGGAAGAGGGGGCCGGCGTGGAGCGTCACAACATCCTGTGCCGGTTACCAAAGGTGACCGTTAGATTCCCGTCAGACTGACGGGAGTTTCTGGCAGGCACACAAATTCTTGTGTCCGGTCGTCTCGTGTCGGCGATCATTGCCGGGCGCTACTCGTCTGAGTAGCATTGTGATCGGGAATTGCTGCACGCGAAGGAGGGGCGTGATGTGGCGCAAGATGACGGTGGCCGTCGCGGCTGCCTCCCTGCTTGGGGCGTGCTCGGGGGCAGTGCACCAGCTGCCGCTGGTCGATCAGAACAATCTCAATATGGCGCAGGCCGAGGTCCAGAAGGCTGGCGGCGCGCCGCTGCGGCGCAGCGTGACCGACGAGGAGGCGATGGCCACGCTCCAGGCGGCGGTCGACCGCATCCGGCCCGCGGCGCTGCGGGTCTGCCGCGAGATGTCGGTGGGCACCTGCGAGTGGAACATCACGGCGATGCGCGACCGGTCTCTGAACGCGAGCGCCGGACCCAACGGCGCCGTCACGGTCAATCGCGGCGTGGTCGAATACTCCGCGACCGAAGAAGAGGTCATGGTGGTGATCGCCCACGAGATCGGCCATCAGGCGGCGAACCATGTGGCAACCGGACAGAAGAACCAGGCCGTGGGCGCGCTGGTCGGCGGCCTCCTGTTCGGCGTGATCGGTGCGGCGGCGACCTCGAACAGCCGCAGCGGTCCCTACGTCACCGGCCAGGCGATGCAGAGCGGCGCCCAGCTTGGCGCCGCGATCGGGCGCATTTCGTATTCCAAGGAGCAGGAGCGCGAGGCCGACTATCTCGCGGCGCTCATCCTCTATCGCGCCGGCGTCGATCTCGACAAGGCGCGCGGCATCCTGGTGACGATGGCGCGTGCCTCAGGCCGCAAGGAAACCGGCATGCTCGACACCCATCCCGCCGGCCCCGAACGGCTTGCCGCCTGGGACAAAGCTGTGGCCGAGATCCGGGCGTCGAACGGCGCGCTGCCCAAGCGCAACTAGGCGAGCTCCCTTCGGGCACTCGGGGGATTCTTGCAGTAAGGGTCGATCGTCACGATCTTGACCCGTCGCGAATCGCGATCCCACTATGGCGGCGCAGGAACCGCGGAAGTGCCAGCCTTGATCGTCTACCACCTCATCGCCGTCGTGCTGGCCGCCATCGGCTTGTGGCTGATGCGCCATGAGCTGAGCGAGATCGCCGCCGGACGGCTGGCCTGGGCGCTGCCGCCGATCTTCGCCATCATCGTTGCGTCGATTTTGCTGTTCGTCTCGCCGGGCAAGCGCTTCGAGCTGTGGACCGTGGGCGTCCTGATCGGCGGGGCGCTCGGTCTCGCCGCCGGCGTCATCCTGACGGTCGACAAGGACTTCGAGAAGAAGCTGGTGCGGGTGCGCCGGACCTGGGACGGCGTCGGCGCGGCTGCGCTCCTGTTGGGTCTGGCGCTGGTGCGCTTCGTGACCTCGGACCTGATGGGCCGCAAGTCCAGCGGCTATGGCGTGCTCGGCGCGATCGCGGCGTTCCTCGCCGCCTACCTGGTCGGCCGCGTGATCACCATGCGCTACTACACGGCGCCGCGATCGGTCCATCTCGACATGGTTCAGGGCGAGAAGCCGAAGACCGAGTAGATCGCGGCACGGCCGTGGCAGGCGCAGTGCGATCCTTGCCGTTGCAGCGGCGTCTGCCCTAGGCTCCGCGCGCCCCGGCAAGACTGTCGGGCCGACCGGGAGCCAAGCAACGTGAGCAAGACCGACTTCGCGGCCATGAGCCGTCTGTCCGCCGACATCGACCTCGAGGCCGACGGCAAGGCCACGGGGTTCGTGCGGGTACCGCATTCGGTCCATCGCTCGGCCTATGGCTGGATTCCGATCCCGATCGTGCGTATCGGCAATGGCGCGGGACCCCGGGTGCTGATGCAGGCCGGCAATCATGGCGACGAATGGGAGGGCCAGATCGCGCTCGGCAACCTGCTGCGCAGCCTCGAGCCCGCCGACATCAAGGGCCGGTTGGTAATATTGCCGTCGGCCAATTTCCCCGCGGCGATGGCGGGTACGCGGACTTCGCCGATCGACAACGGCAATCTCAACCGCTCCTTTCCCGGCAATCCCGAAGGAACCATCACCGAGCAGATCGCGCACTTCATCGAGCATGTGCTGATGCCGCGTTTCGACTATGCCTTCGACTTCCATTCGGGCGGCAGCTCGCTCGCCTACATTCCGAGCGCGCTGGCGGCGCGCCACGGCGATGCCGCCCGGCTCGCCCGCTCGATCGAACTCCTGAAGGCGTTCGGCGCGCCGGTCAGCTACCTCGCGGCGGCGCCGCAGGGCGGCGGCCGAACGTTCACCTCGGCGGCGCACCGCCAGGGCGTGGTCTCGATGGGTACTGAACTGGGCGGCGGCGGGCTGGTTACGCCCGCATCGCTGCGTATCGCCGAGGACGGCATGCGGCGCGTACTGGCGCATGTCGGGTTGCTGCAGGGCAAGGTGCCGGCGCCGACGCCGACCCGTCTCACCGAATTGGGCGGCGACGACTACTACGTCTATGCCTCCGACGGCGGCCTGTTCGAGCCGCTGGTCGACTTGGGCGACGAGATCAAACAGGGCCAGCCGGCCGCGCGCATCCACTTCCACGACACGCCATGGCGAGCGCCGGTGACGCTCGCCTTCAAGCGCGCCGGCCTCGTCCTGTGCAAGCGCGTCCCGGCCCGCTGCGAGCGGGGCGACTGCCTGTTCCACCTCGCGACCGACGTCGCGCCGTAACGGCGGCTCGCGGCGCCTTCGATCAGAGGCTGTTCAGACAATCCTCGGAGTCGGCCAGGATTTCCCTGCGTCGGTCGGGCGGCCATGCGGCCAGGGTCCGGTAGGGCATCGCAAGCCGCGGATTGCCAGCCAGTCGCGCCTCGTTGCGGATGAGGAATGCCCAGTAGAGCCGGTTGAAGGGGCAGGCCAGGGGCCCGGATCGCTGCTTCACGTCATAGGTGCAGTCGCGGCAGAAGTCGGACATCCGGTCGATGTACGCGCCGGAAGCGGCGTAGGGCTTCGAGGCAAGCCGGCCGCCATCGGCAAAGACGGCCATGCCGAGCGTATTGGGCATCTCCACCCATTCGAACGCGTCCGCGTAGACGGCAAGATACCAGCGCTCGATCTCACGCGGGGCGACGCCGGCCAGAAGCGCGAAATTGCCGGTGACCATCAGCCGCTGGATGTGGTGTGAATAGGCGTACCTGCGGGTGTCTTCGATCGCGTGCTTCAGGCAGCGCATCTCCGTTTCACCCGTCCAGTAGAACGAGGGCAGCGGACGGTCGGCGGCGAGGGCATTCGATGCCGCGTAAGCGGGCATCGATGTCCAGTAGACCCCGCGTACGAATTCACGCCAGCCCAGGATCTGGCGGACGAAGCCTTCGGCGGCATTGAGGGGCACGAGACCGTCGCTCCAGGCCTGCACGGCCGCCGTGCACACTTCGCGTGGCGACAGCAGGCCGAGATTCAGGGCAGGTGCCAGCAGGGAGTGAAAGACGAACGGGCTCCGGCCCGTCATGGCGTCCTGGTAGTCGCCGAAGTGCGGCAGGGCAAAGGTCACGAAATCATCGAGCGCCTCGATCGCCTCGGCACGCGATACCGGCCAGCCGAACGCGTCGAGCGAACCGAAGTTCCCGTCGAACCGCCGTTCGATCAGGGCCATCACGCTGCGAGTGATCCGGTCCGGCCGAAACCTCCGCCTCGGCGGCAGGGCCTGCTCCGTCGGCAGCCGCTTGCGGTTTGCCGAATCGAAGTTCCACCTGCCGCCAGCCGGCTGTCCATCTTCCATCAGCACATCGTGCGCTCGACGCATGTCGCGATAGAAATGCTCCATGCGCCAGATTTTTCGGTTCGTGGCCCACTTCGCAAAGCGGGCGCGGTCGGAGAAAAATCGATTGTCGATCCTCGTCTCGACCGGTCGTCCCAGGCGATTTGGCCAGGAGTCGACCATGGCCTGGACCCGCCATTCGCTAGGCTCGGTGACCACGATGCGCCCGGCGCCATGCCGCCTCGTCGCGCGCACGACTTCTTCCGTGAAGTTGCCGGAATTGCCGGGAGACTCCAGATCGACATAGTCAACCGTCAGGCCACGCCGCCGAAGTTCAGCCGCGAAATGGCGCATCGCCGAAAGAACGAGCACCAGCTTCTGCTTGTGGTGCGGCACGTAGGTCGTCTCGTCGGCGACCTCCATCATGAGCACGACGTCACGTGCGGCATCGATGTCGGCAAGGGACGGCAACTCGTGTGACAGTTGGTCTCCGAAGACAGGCCGCAATGTAATCATCGTCCGCTCCGAAGGCCGTGCGATCGACGCTTGCCGACGGTGCGGCATCGGCTGGAACAGAACTTCACATTGTTCCAGTCCCGTGCCCATTTGCGCCGCCATGCGAATGGACGTGAGCAGGC
>CAYZQZ010000214.1:0-6808 GCA_964480235.1 uncultured Reyranella sp.
ACCGCTACGACCTGCGGCGCGACATCCAGTTCGAGACGCGGGGCGCCCGGGCGACGTTCGATGAGGCGCACAATGTCTGGGTGGTCGAGACCGACCGGAGCGACAGGTTCGTCGTGCGTTTCGTGATTACGGCGATGGGCTGCCTGTCCTCGCCCAACACGCCGAAGATTCCCGGCCTCGCCGATTTCAAGGGCCCGACCTATCACACCGGCAACTGGCCGCATGAAGGCGTCGACTTCACGGCCAAGACCGTGGGCGTGATCGGCACCGGCTCGTCGGCCATTCAGTCGATTCCGATCATGGCGCGGCAGGCCACGCATCTGACGGTGTTCCAGCGCACGGCGAACTACACGATTCCGGCGCACAACCGGCCGCTCGATCCGGCCTATGTGAAGAAGATCAAGGCAAGCTATCCCGAGATGCGCCGGCGCGCCAAGACCAAGCCTGCCGGCATCGATTTCGAGATTAACATGGCCTCGGCGATCGAGACGCCGGAAGAAGAGCGGCGCCGGCAGTACCAGGAGCGCTGGGACTATGGCGGCCTGGGCTTCATGGCCTCGTTCTCGGACCTGCTGCTGAACGACGATTCGAACCAGACGGCGCAGGACTTCGTGAAAGAGAAGATCCGCGAGATCGTGAAGGATCCGGTGACGGCCGAGGTGCTGACGCCGCGCAACATCATCGGCTGCAAGCGGCTGTGCGTCGACGACGGCTATTGGGACACCTTCAATCGGCCCAACGTGACCTTGGTCGACATCCGCGATGAACCGATCGAGCGCATCCTGCCCGACGGCGTGCGTGCGCGGGGCCAGGACTACAAGTTCGACTGCCTGGTGCTGGCAACCGGCTTCGATGCCATGACCGGCGCGCTGCTGAAGGTCGATTTCCGCGGCCGCGGCGGACTCGCGCTCAAGGACAAATGGAGCGAGGGGCCCAAGACCTATCTCGGTCTCACCGTCGTGGGCTTTCCCAACCTCTTTACCATCACCGGCCCGGGAAGCCCCTCGGTGCTGACCAACATGCTGCCGTCGATCGAGCAGCACGTCGACTTCATCACCGACTGCCTGGTCTCCCTGCGCGAGAAGGGCGTGAACGTGATCGAACCGACGGAGCAGGCGCAGGACGAGTGGGTCCGCCATGTCGGCGAGGTGGCCGGCTACACGATGCGGTCGACCTGCAGCTCGTGGTATGTCGGCGCCAACATTCCCGGCAAGCCCCGGGTGTTCATGCCCTATATCGGCGGCCTGCCGGCCTATATCCAGCGCTGCGAGGCGGTGGTGAAGAACGGCTACGAAGGCTTTGCGCTCGGGCGGTAAGTTCGTGCTGTTGCTCATGCTTCGAGACGCGCAGCTGGGCAGCGCTCCTCAGGATGAGGTCGAAATCGTGGAAGCAAAGAAGACCTCACCCTGAGGAGCGGTCCGAAGGACCGCGTCTCGAAGGGTGCGAGGCAACAAGGTTTGTTGCTACGCTGAGAGCAACTCCGAGGAGATTTCTCCATGACGACCAATCGCGCCCAGGTTCTGCTGTGGACCGACAACACCGCGCCCTATCTCGAGGCGATCAAGGCGGCCGGCCTCGGCGATCGCGTTCAGGTCGACACGCTGTCGCGCAAGGACAAGCCGTCGGCCGACCAGCTGGCGCGCACCGAGGCGCTGATGGCGACGGCGGTGCCCCCGGGCGTGCTGCCCGCGATGAAGAAGCTGCGCTGGGCGCAGGCGATGAGCGCCGGCGTCGAGCACTGGTTCGCGCTGCCCGACATGCCCAGGGAGCTGACGCTCACCTGCGCGCGCGGCACCCACACTGAATCGATGCCTGAGAACATCATGGCTGGGCTGTTCTACGTCGCGAAGCCGTATGCGATCGCGGCGGCCAACCAGAAGCAGTCGAAGTGGGTTCACACCGTGCCGCAGCCGCTCACCGGCAAGACGCTGGGCATCCTCGGGCTGGGCGCGATCGGCGCCGAGGTGGCGCGCATGGCCAAGGCCTTCAACATGCGGGTGATCGGCACCAAGCGGCGGCCCGAGAAGGTGGCCAATGTCGACGAGGTGTTCGGCGCCGGGGACAGCCGCAAGGTGATCGAGCAGTCGGATTTCCTGCTGCTGCTGCTGCCGGCCACGCCGGAGACCGACAATTTCATCAATGCCGAGCGGCTGTCGTGGATGAAGCCCACCGCCTGGCTGCTCAATTTCGGCCGCGGTCACCTGATCAAGGACGACGACCTGATCGCGGCAACGAAGAACAGGACGATCGCCGGCGCCGTGCTCGACGTCTTCCGTCAGGAGCCGCTGCCGGCCGACCATCCGTTCTGGACGGCCGAGGGCATCGTCGTGCTGCCGCATATCGGCGGCCCGCACCCGCAGCGCGACCGCTTCGTCGCGAAGCTGTTCGTGGAAAACCTCGGGCTGTTCCTCGAGGGCAAGCCGCTCAAGTCGCTGGTCGACCGTGCGGCGGGCTACTGACGTTCGCAACGTCTGGCTTGACATATATTGCGATAATCGCCACAATGAACTGATGACATTCCGTGTCGATCGGATTTCGCTGCACAGCCTGTTTCACAGTTCCCGCGGCAATTTTCTAGAATTTCTAGAATTTCTAGAACGCAACCCCACCGTTGCCGAATAGGCATTCCCTTTCAGGGGCTTGGGCGGCAAAGCTCGGCGTTTCCAGAATCGACGCGATTGCTATCGGAGTGCGAAGGGGGACCCGGATCCGACAAGCGCGGGGGCCATCGGAGACGCCCGACAAGTCCCCTCCAAGAGTCGAGGGGGAAGCGGAGGGCCGGATCAAGGATGGCGCACGGCGAAGCCGAGCGCCAGGCGGGCGGTAGGCTTGGAGCCGCGTAGTGCCGAAGGCCGGGGCCTGCACGGTTCCAATTTCAGAAGATGTCTGAGCGCACGAGGACTCCTCTCTGTTCCAGGCTGGCCGACGACAGAGCCGAATGCTCGCGAGGATTTTTTGTTCGCGGCGATGTCGTTGGCCATTGGCAGGAGGAATCGGCTTGGTCGTCGGCAGGTCGGCAACAAAGCCGATTCCCCTGGAGGAATTTTTGTTTGCCCGGAGGGGCCGGCGCGGAGAGTCGCAACATCCTGTGCCGGTTACCAAAGGTGACCGTTAGATTCCCGTCAGACTGACGGGAACTTGAGGTGGCCACGCCATATATTGTGGCCATTGTGGTTTGAGACTGGAGTATCGCGCGTGCTAGGAGGCTCGCCCATGACCGATCAAGCCACGCTGCCCGACCGCCTTTCGACCAACCCCAAGAGCCCGCACTACGACGAGGCGCTGCTCGCCAAGGGCGTGGGGATCAAGTTCGACGGCGAAGAGAAGACCAACGTCGAAGAGTACTGCGTGAGCGAGGGCTGGATCCGGGTCGCCGTCGGCAAGACCGTCGACCGCAAGGGCAACCCGCTCACCATCAAGCTCAAGGGCAAGGTCGAGCCTTACCTGCAGAAGCCGTAGAATTCGGCGATGGCGATCGGTAGGCGCTCTGTCCTTGCCGCGGGAGTTCTGCCGATGACTGCGCCTGCCTCAGCCCAGCCCGTGAAGATCACCCTCGGCACCGCCACGCCGGGCGGCGGCTTTCCGGTCTATGGCGACGCCTTCATCGCCGCCATCAAGGCGCAGGATCCCGCGCTCGTCATCGAGCCGGTGAACACCAAGGGCAGCACCGAGAACGTGCCGCGGCTGGAGGCGGGCACGCTCGATCTCGCGCTGGTACAGGGCGAGGTCGCGCACGAGGTTCTCTCCGGCATCGGCCGGCCGCCGGCCAAGTTGAGCGTGCTGACGGCGATGTACCCGACCGCCGGCATGTTCGTGGTGCGCGCCGACAGTCCCTGCCGGTCGATCGCCGATCTCAAGGGCAAGGCGATTGCCTGGGGCGCGGCGGGCTCGGGCCTGGTGATCCTCGGCCGCTACGCCATGGACGGGCTCGGCCTCGATGCGGCGAAGGATTTCCAGCCGGTCTATCTCGAGAAGGCGGGAGACGGTCCGGCAATGGTGCTCGACGGCCGGGTCGCCGCGCTGTGGGGCGGCGGCACCGGATGGCCGGGCTTCAAGACGGTGACGTCGAGCCCGGCGGGCGGACGCTTCATCGCGCCCAGCGCCGAGGAGACCGCGCGCATCCTCGCAAAGCACAAGTTCCTCAAGCCGATGACGCTGCCGGCGGGCAGCTATCCGGCGCAGGACCGGGCGATCGCCTCGGTCGGCTCGTGGAGTTTCGTGATGGCGCGGCTAGGCCTGGACGAGGCCATTGCCTTCCGTCTCGCCAAAGCGTTGCACGCGGCCGAGAAGACGCCGAGCGAGAAGCTCGCCGAGACCACGGCAGCCAACACGTTGTCGTCGCTGACCGATCCGAAGCTGCTGCATCCCGGCGTGGCGCACTATTTCCGCGAGGCCGGCATCGGCCGCTGAGGCCTCTCAGCCGCTGACGCTGTCGATGAACTTCGCCAGCGCGATGTCCTTTTCGCTGAGGCCTCCGGCATCGTGGGTGCTGAGCACGATCGAGACGTTGTTGTAGACGTTCGACCATTCCGGATGGTGGTCGGCCTTTTCGGCCGCCAGGGCGACCCGCGTCATGAACGCCCAGGCCTGATTGAAGTCGGCGAACTTGAAATCACGCCTGATCGCGTCTCGGCCGGCGACTTTCTTCCATCGAGTTAGCGCAGTCAGCGCATCGCTGCGCGCCTTGCCTGTCAGCTTTGCGGTCATGTCTTCCTCCCGGTCGGCGTCGGTGGGGTGGGTCTCAGGGGCTGGCGCGAAGCTTGCCTCAATCGGGGCCGGCATCATAGGTTCTGCAATCCCACAGGAGGGCACTTTGAATTTGTTCCGTCGAACCGCACTCGCTACCGCCGCCGCGCTGGCGTTCGTGCCTTCCGCCCTCGTTCCGGCCGCGCACGCCCAGAAGAGCGCCGACACGCTTCGCATCCAGTTCACGGACGCGGTGCCCAACATCGACATGTACTTCAACAGCCAGCGCACCGGCCTGATCCTCGCGCACCAGGCATGGGACATGCTGGTGCATCGCGATCCCGCGACTTTCGAGATCAGGCCGTCGATCGCCACCGACTGGAAGTTCGTCGATGCCCAGACGCTCGAGCTCAACATCCGCAAGAGCATCAAGTTCCATGACGGCTCGATGCTGACGGCAGACGATGTCGTCTACACGCTCAACATGGCTGCGGATCCGGCCAGCAAGGTCGCCACGCCCTCCAACTATGCCTGGATCGACAAGGCGGAGAAGACCGGCGACTACTCGGTGCGCATCCTGATGAAGAAGCCGACGCCGGCGGCGCTGGAGTATCTCGCGATGGTGACGCCGATCCATCCCAAGGCCTATCGCGAGAAGGTCGGGCCCGAGGGCTTCGCCAAGGCGCCGATCGGCGCCGGCCCGTACAAGATCGTCAAGAACGAGGTCGGCAAGGAAGTGGTGTTCGAGCGCTTTGCCGACTACTGGGCCGGGTCGCCGAAGGGTACGCCCGCGATCAAGACCCTGCAGGTGCGCTTCGTGCCCGACCTCGCGACCGAGGTCACCGAGCTGCTGGCCGGCCGCACCGACTGGATCTGGAACATCAATCCCGACCAGCAGAAGGACATCAACAAGATGCCGACGCTCCAGGCGGTGCGCCAGGAGTCGATGCGAATCGGCTACCTGTCGATCGACGCCGCGGGCCGCACCGGCGCCGACAATCCGCTGACCAAGCAGAAGGTGCGCGAGGCGATCTGGCACGCCATCAATCGCAAGGAATTCACCGAGAAGCTGATCGGCGGCGGCAGCCGTGTACCGCTGGCGCCCTGCTTCCCCAGCCAGTTCGGCTGCGACGGCGAGATCGCGGTCAAGTACGACTACAGCCCGGAGAAGGCCAAGCTGCTGCTCGCCGAGGCGGGCTATCCCAACGGCTTCGAAATCGAGATGGTGACCTACGTGCAGCCGACCACCTGGCCGGCCGCTATCCAGAACTATCTCGCCGCCGTGGGCATCAAGGCCAAGATCACGCAGCTGCAGGTGGCGCCCGCCATCCAGAAGGCGTGGCGCAGCGAGGCGCCGCTCTATTTCGCGAGCTGGGGCAGCTACTCGGTCAACGACGTCTCGGCGATCCTGCCGGTGATGTTCGGCGCCGGCGCGCCGGACAATTATTCCAAGGATCCCGAGGTCGAGAAGCTGGTCGCCGAGGGTGGCGCCACCGCCGACAAGGAAGTGCGCAAGACGGCCTATTCCAAGGCGATTCAGATCGCCACCGCCAAGGCCTACTGGCTGCCGATCGGCACCTACGTGAACACTTACGCCTTCTCCAAGCAGCTCGAGATGAAGACCTATCCCGACGAGCTGCCGCGCTTCTACTTCGCCAAGTGGAAGTGACTCGCCGGGCTCGGCGCTAAGGAACCAGCAGACACTCCACGCCGCCCTCGGGCCGAGGCCTGAGAGGCGGCGTTTCCTTTGAACAGCGCGCCTCGGCGATCGGGCAGCGCGGATGAAAGCGGCAGCCCGCGGGAATGTTCGCCGGATCGGGCAGCGTGTCGCCGAGACCCACGTCGGGCACGCCGAGGCCGGGCTCGGGCGGCAGCACCGCGGCGAGCCGCGCCTCGGGGTAGGGATGCTCCGGTCTGGCGAACAGCCGCCCGGTCGGCGCGCTCTCGACGAAGCGGCCGAGATACATCACCGAGACCTCGCTCGCGACGTGTTCGACCACGGCCAGGTTGTGGCTGATGAACAGGTAGGTGAGCTTGAGGTCGCGGCGCAGCTCGGCCAGCAGGTTCAGGATCTGGGCCTGCACCGACACGTCGAGCGCCGAGGTCGGCTCGTCGCAGACCA
>CAYZQZ010000215.1:0-2722 GCA_964480235.1 uncultured Reyranella sp.
ACCAGGAAGTCGACGCCATGGACACGATCGGACTGAACCCGATCGAATGGCTGGTCTTGCCCCGTATCATTGCGCTCGTGCTGTCGATGCCCCTGCTGGCGTTCTGGGGGGATATGGCCGGCGCGCTGGGGGGCGCCTTCGCCTGCACGATTTATCTCGATTTCACCTTCGTGCAGTTCTTCGAGCGGATGCGCGACACTGTGGGCGTCTGGAATTTCTATACCGGCATGATCAAGGCACCAGTGTTCGGCCTGGTGATTGCGGCAATCGGCTGCTTCGAGGGGCTGCAGGTCCGCGGCAGCGCCGAGAGCGTCGGGCAGCTCACCACCCGCTCGGTGGTCGAATCGATCTTCTGCGTGATCGTGCTCGACGCAATCTTCTCCATTATCTTCCTGCTGGCAAACGTTTGATGGCCGAGGGCGGACAACTCGTCGATCACAGCAACGGGCGCGAGGTGATCCTGCGGTTGCGCGGGGTGCGCACGCAATTCGGCGATCATGTGGTGCACGACAAGCTCGATTTCGACGTCTTCCGCGGCGAGATCGTCGGGTTGGTGGGCGGCTCGGGCTCCGGCAAGTCCGTCCTGCTTCGCACCATCATCGGCCTCAATCCCGCGCGGCTCGGCAAGATCGAGATCCTCGGCGTCGACCGTCGCGGCCTGCATGGCAAGGCCGAGCATGATCTGCAGGCAAGGACCGGCGTGCAGTTCCAGGACGGGGCGCTGTTCTCCTCGCTCACGGTGGCGGAGAACATCATGGTCCCGATCCGCGAACATGCCGGGCTCGACGAGGCGACCATGCGTGCCATCGCGGCCCTCAAGATCGCCCTGGTCGGCCTACCGCCGGACACCGGCGAGAAGAAGCCGTCGGAACTGTCCGGCGGCATGCGCAAGCGCGCCAGCCTGGCTCGGGCACTGGCGCTCGATCCGGAACTGCTGTTCCTCGACGAGCCGACTGCCGGCCTCGATCCGATCGGCGCGGCCCACTACGACGAACTGGTCCGGGGCCTTCAGAAGAGCCTCGGGCTGACCATCCTCATGGTCACGCACGATCTGGACAGCCTTTATGCATGTTGCGACCGTATCGCGGTGCTGCTCGACAAGCGCGTCGTGGTGGGTACGATGGATGAGATGCTTGCCTACGATCATCCTTGGGTGCGCGAATATTTTCATGGGCCACGCGGGCGCGCGGCGGCTCCGAAGGGTTAGTGCCGGCGTCAGATGGAAAACAGATCGCCCTATGTGCTGATCGGCGCCGCGGTAATTCTCTTCATTGCCGCCATTGCCGGATTCATCGTCTGGAAGCTGCGCGCCGGTGACGACACGGCCTACGCCTACTACGTGATCCTGTTCTCGGGCGGCGTGCAGGGCCTGACGGTCGACTCACCGGTTTTCTATCGCGGCCTGCGGGTCGGGCGGGTACACGCCATAAAACTCGCCGAACGCAAGGATATCCAGCGCAGCACCGGCCGCGAGCGACTGTCGGAAAAAGTCGAGGTCACGGTCGCTGTGACCTGGAACATCGATATCCGCGAGCGCTCGTATGCGGTTTTCGAAAAGCCTTTCATTGCCGGCGCTTCCTACATTCAGATCGTGGGCCGAGTCGAAGTCGACGAGATCAAGCCCAAGAAGAAGCTCGGCCAGAAGCCCTATCCGGAAATCCGGGAAGGCGCATCGTTCCTGCAGGCGACGTCGCTGTCGGCGCAGGAACTACTGACCAAGGCGGGCGTCACGGTCGATCGCCTGAACGACTTGCTGAACCAGGACAACATCAACGCGGTCGGCGACACCCTGCGCAATCTGTCGACCCTGAGCGCCGCCTTCGCCAAGCAGGACGGCGCCATTCAGGAGACCATCAAGGAGCTTCCTCCCGCGATCGCGGAATTCCGCAAGACATTCGACAAGCTCAGCACGGCGGTCGAAACCTTCAATCTCCTGGCCCTGGAACTCGGGCCTCAGGATGCCAACACCAAGAAAGCGCTGGCCGGCAAGCAGCCCGGCGAGCTGTACAAGACCGTGGAGGAGGCGCGCCTGGCGTTGGCCAACATCAACGGCGCCGCCGCCCAGGTGAACCAGCTGCTGGTCGACAGCAAGGCCGGCATCCGCGACTTCTCCAACACCGGCCTCGCGGAAATCTCGCAGACCATTCGCGAGCTGCGCAAGCTGACCGATAGTCTCAACGTCATCGCGACCAAGCTCGAGCGTGACCCCGCCGGCTTCGTGTTCAGCGGCAAGCAGGGATACACGCCGAAATGATCCAGCGCTTCGTCGCGTGCCTGGCCCTTGCCACGCTTGTTTCGGGCTGCGAGCTCATCAAGGCGGCCGAGGAGCCGACCGACCTTTACACGGTGACGCCCAAGAGCACGTTCGAGCCGGACATGCCCGCCGTATTCTGGCAGCTCGCGGTCGAGACGCCGGTTTCGTCGGCCAACCTGAACACCGGGCGAATCGCGATCTCGATGTCGCCGACCTCGTCCGATTACTATTCGAAGACGGCATGGACCGACCGGGCACCGCTGATGGTGCAGACCAGGATCGTCGATTCCTTCGAGAATTCCCGCAAGATCGTCGCGGTGGCCCGTGAGTCGATCGCGCTGCGGGCCAACTACGTGCTCCAGCCAGACCTGCGCAACTTCGAAGCCATGTATTTCTATGGCGGAACGCCGATCGTGAAGGTCAAACTCGTGGTCAAGCTGGTGCGCATGCCCGACCGGCAGATCATCG
>CAYZQZ010000215.1:2822-6780 GCA_964480235.1 uncultured Reyranella sp.
CGACCAGCCGAGTTCGGCCAGGACGCGGGCGCGATCGCCGTAGTTCTTCGCGGTTTCCGACGAGGCATTGCCGTCGAGGCCGCGCTTGTAGACGCCCTGCACGATGGCGGCGAGGCGGAACAGGGAGAAGGCGAGATAGAAGTCCCAATGCTCGATCCCGGCCCGGCCGGTGCGTCGCGCGTAAGATGCCAGGTACTCCTGCTCTGAAGGGATGCCGAACGCCTTGAGGTCCATATCGGCGTAGCCGCCGGAGGCACCGAAGCCCTCGCCGAAGTGGTACATCATGCAGTTGTAGCCGAGGTCGGCCAGCGGATGGCCGAGTGTGCTGAGTTCCCAGTCGAGCACGGCGATGATGCGCGGCTCAGTCGGGTGAACGATCGTGTTCCCCAGCCGGTAGTCGCCGTGGTTGATGCGGGTCTCGTCGCCGGGCGGGATATTTGCCGGCAGCCACTGCTTGAGGTTTTCCATCGCCGGCAGGTCGTGCGTGCGCGACAGGTCGTACTGGCTCGACCAGCGGGCGACCTGGCGCTGGATGTACTGGCCCTCGCGGCCGTAATCGCCGAGGCCGATCTTTCGGTAGTCGACATTGTGCAGGCGGGCCAGCACGTCGTTCATCGAATCGAAGATCTTGCCGCGGTCGGAGGGCGACACGGCTTGCATCCTGTGGTCGGCGAAGATGCGGCCGGGCAGGAATTCCATGATGTAGAAGGCGGTGCCGATCACGCCGTCGTCCTGACAGAGCGCGTAGGGCCTGGGCACCGGCACGTCGGTATGGTCCGCCAGGGCCTTGATCACGCGGTACTCTCGGTCGACCTGATGGGCCGACGGCAACAGTTTGCCAGGCGGCTTCTTGCGCAGCACGTACATGCGCCCGCCACCGTCAGTCAGATGAAAGGTCGGATTGCTCTGCCCGCCCTCGAACTGGAGGACTTTCAGGGGGGCGCGGAAGCCTTCCACGTTGGCCTTCATGTAGTCGGTCAGTCGCGACTGATCGAAGACGTGGGCTTCGCGAACGGGAGTGAGGTTTGCGGGCAATTCGGACATCGGCGTGGCAACGGTGTGTCGTTTACAGGACGTGCGGTTCTAGCCTCTCTGCGCGGCTTTTTCGAGGGATGACTCCGAAAAGTACGGCGTAGCGATCTTCACGACGGCACCTGTGTCGTCGACAACGCCCAGAGGTGACGATGTCCAAACTACGCCTGATCCCCTTTGCCGTGATGACGGCGGGCACCATGCTCGCCGGCAGCGGCGCCTTCGCGCAGTCGATGTACGACATCGACCGGCGCCAGGACTACCAGCAGAACCGCATCGAACAGGGTGTTCGGAGCGGCCAGATCACCCGCAGCGAGGAGTATCGGCTGGAGCGGGGCGAGCGCGCCATCGACCGCGCCCAGGCCCGCGCCATGGCCGATGGTCATGTTTCGCCCGCCGAACGCCAGCGACTCGACCGGATGGTCGATCGCGAGAATCGTCAGATCTACCAGCAGAGCCACGATCGCCAGCAATCCTGGGACCGCGGCCAGCAGTGGGGTCGCACAGACGGCCGTCCGTTCAATGGCTGGAACGATCGTGACGGTCGCGGCCAGGGCTGGAATCGCGGCGACCGCGACGGCGGGAACCATCGCGACGCCGACCGGCGCGACTGGGGCCGTGACCACAACAATGGCAGCTGGAACCAGGGCCGTGAGCACAACGGCTGGGACCGCGATCGCAGCGCCTCGAATGGCCGTCCGCAGGGCGGCTGGCAGGGCAATCAGGGCGGCCACCAGAGCGGCTCGCCTGGCGGTAGCACGACCACGACGCCCGGTTCGTCGGGCTCGCATCAGTGGGGCACCCGCGGCGGCAACTCCGGTGGCGTGACGACGACTGGCGGTACGCCGCAGACGCCGCCGTCCGGCACCACGACCCGCTCGGGCGGCAGCCGCTCCTGGGGTGGCAACTCCGGCGGCACGACGACGACCTCCGGTTCGTCGTGGTCCGGCCGCCAGACCTTCACCGCGCAAGCCCCGAGTGGCGGGCAAAGCCGCGGCTTCAGTGGCGGCGGGCGTCACCGCTAGCAATGCGCAACCGAGCGCCGGCGGCCGCGATGGCCGCCGGTGTTCTCTTGCCTCAATTGACCTGTCGTTGCCGGTCGCCCCAGTAGGTCTTGCGCAGTTCGCGCTTGAGGATCTTGCCGGTCGGGTTGCGCGGCAGTGCATCGATGAAGTCGACGGACTTGGGCAGCTTGTAGCCGGCAATTCGTTCGCGCGCCCAGTTGATCAGTTCCGCGGGTGATATTTCCACGCCGGGCTTCTTCACCACGACCGCCTTCACCGCCTCACCCCAGCGATCGTCGGGCACCCCGATCACCGCGACGTCGGCCACCGAAGGGTGACCGAACAGTGCGCTCTCGACTTCGGCGGGATAGATGTTTTCGCCGCCGGACACGATCATGTCCTTCACGCGATCGTAGATGTAGAGATAGCCCTTGTCGTCGACATAGCCTGCGTCGCCCGTGAAGAACCAGTCGCCCTGCACCGCACGCGCCGTCGCTTCGGGCAGGCGCCAGTAACCGCCCATGATCTGCGGCGAGCGTACGGCGATCTCGCCGACCTGGTTGGCCGCCATGTCCTTGCCATCCTCGCCGACAATGCGCAGCTCGACGCCTTCCTGCGCATAGCCGCACGACATCAGCTTCTTCGCGTCGTTGGGATCGTGATCGGCCGGCGGCAGCAGGGTGATGGCGCCGGTCGTCTCGGTGAGGCCATAGACCTGCTGGAAGCCGCAAGGGAATACCCCCATCGCCTGCTTGAGAAGCTCCGCCGGGATCGGCGCCGCGCCATAGACGAACAGGCGCAGGCTGGAGAGATCGGTATCGCGGATCTGCGGCGCCTGAAGCAGGAACAGAATCATCGCCGGCACCAGCAGCATGACCTGCAGGCGCTCGCGCTGGATGGTCTCCAGGATTTCTGCCGGAACGAATTCCCGCACGACGTGATTGGTGGCGCCGGCAAAGAGGCCCGCGATGCCCCAGCCGGCACCGCCGATATGGAACATCGGCAGGCAGACGAGATTGGGCACGCCGGGGCCGAGCAGCCAGGACCGGGTCCACAGCGGAAGCATCCAGGCGAAATTGACATTGGTCAGCTCCGCCCCCTTGGGCAGACCGGTCGTACCGCTGGTATAGAACTGCACCGCCGTGTCGGAGGGCTTCGCCGGCAGCAGCGGATCGACGTCGGAATGCCGGTCGCGCCACGCCGTGAATGCTTCCCAGTCGCCGTGTTGGCCGGCAAGGCTAACGATCCTGCGCACCCTGGTGAGTCGATCGCGTATCGACTCGATCAGCGGGAAATACTCCTCGCCGACGAACAGGATCTCGGCTTCGGCATCGTTCACGATGTGCAGGATTTCGGGCGCGGCGAGGCGCCAGTTCACCGACACCATCACGGCATTGGCCTTGGACACGCCGAACAGCAGCTCGAAGAAGGAGTCGCTGCTCTTGTCGAGGTGGGCGACCCGGACTTGCGGGCGTATGCCTTCCGCGATCAGACCGTTGGCGACCCGGCTAGCTGCCCTGTCGAGCAGGCCGTAACTCGTTGCCTGTCCCTGGTAGACGATGGCGTTCGCGGTCGATCGCTCGCGTGCATGGCTGCGCACGATGTCAGCGAGGCCGGCAATCTTCGTTGTCATTCGGCGTTTTCCTCCGCTCGGCGCTGTAGGGAGTGCGATGAATTCGGAGTGATTTCAAGAGCTTGATCGCCTAGTCTGTACCCCGGAGAAAGGCTGGCGAATGGGCAAGCGGATTCTGGTTACCGGCGGTGCAGGCTTTCTGGGGTCGCACCTTTGCGAACGGCTTCTGGACGCAGGCCATGACGTGCTCTGCGTCGACAACTATTTCACCGGCACCAAGGACAACGTTACGAGGTGCCTCGACAACAAGCACTTCGAGCTGATGCGTCACGATGTGACGTTTCCTCTC
>CAYZQZ010000216.1:0-6770 GCA_964480235.1 uncultured Reyranella sp.
CCGCACCATCCTGGGCGAGCAGGGCGGCGAACAGCTGCTGGGCCAGGGCGACATGCTCTACATGGCGGGCGGCGGCAAGATCGCGCGCGTACACGGGCCGTTCGTCAGCGACAGCGAGGTCGAGGACGTGGTCCGTCACCTGCGGGCGCAGGGCGCCCCGTCCTACATCGAGTCCGTCACGGACGATCCGGAGGGCGAGGAGGGCGGTGCCGGGCTGCCGGGCGATGGCGGCGAGGAGGGCGAGAGCGACCAGCTCTACGACCAGGCGATTGCCCTCGTGGCGCGCGAGCGCAAGTGCAGCACCTCGTTCATCCAGCGCTATCTGCAGATCGGCTACAACCGGGCCGCCCGCATCGTCGAGCGTATGGAAAAGGAGGGCGTGGTCACGGCCGCCAACCATGTCGGCAAGCGCGAGGTTCTGGCCCGCGACATCGACGACCGCACGCGCTGATCGGCCTTGTCGACCCCGCAGGGGTGCCGTCATTCGGCGTCCGCGATATACTCGTGTGAAATGAAGGCGGTTCTTCTGGCCACTCTCCTGTTCGTCCTGGCCGGCGCTCCGGCGCGTGCGGCCGACGAACTCGTGCCGGTGACGACCGCGGACGGCACGTCGTTCAACTACATCCTCACGACCAACCAGCCGCAGAAGATCGCCTATGCCGCGATCCTGATGCCGGGTGGCGGCGGTCAGCTCGATCCCCGCCTGGAAGACGGCAAACTGGTGTTCGCATTCAGCGGCAATTTCCTGATCCGCTCGCGCGCGCTGTTCGCCGACAGCCAGTTCGTCGCGGCGTCGACCAATTCCACGACCGCGCCCGGCCGCATCCTCGCGATCGCCGCCGATCTAGAGAAGCGCTACGGCAAGATTCAGATCTACGTGGTCGGGACGTCGGCCAGCACCAATTCCACGATGGATTTGGCCGATAGGATTGACGGCCAGGTCACGGGCTTCATCCATTCCTCGTCCTTCAACCGCATCTCGGGCTTCGACCCTCGCAAACTCAAGAGCCGCCACCTCATCGTCATTCACGATAAGGATGCGTGCCGGTACACCCAGCCATCCAACGGCCAGACGTCGCACAACAAGTACGGTACCGACCTCATCGTCATGACCGGCGGCAAGACGACAGGCGACGAATGCGAGGCCTACGCCTATCACGGCTACTACCGCATCGAACGCGAGACCGTCGATCGCATGAAAGCGTGGATCACCCAGGGCCGCTGAACGGTCCGGCTGCTGTCAGGGCTTCCAGCGCAGGAAATTGCCGATCAGCTTGAGGCCGGTGGCCTGGCTCTTCTCCGGATGGAACTGCGTGCCCACGAGATTGTCCCGTCCGACCACGGCGGTGATCGGTCCGCCATAGTCGGTGATCGCGAGCAGGGTCTCAGGTCTGGCCGTCCTGAGCTGGAAAGAGTGCACGAAATAGGCGTGATCGTGCGCCTTCAGCCCGGCGAGCAGCGGGTGCGGCTTTAGCTCGAGCAGTTCGTTCCAGCCCATATGCGGGATCTTCAGGTGCTCGCGTCCGGGCTCGATGCGCACCACGTCGCCCGCAATCCAGTCCAGTCCGGCATGCACGCCGTATTCGACGCCGCGCGTCGCCATCAGCTGCATGCCGACGCAGATGCCGAGGAACGGCTTGCCGCGTTCGATCACCTCGCGCTGCAGCGTGTCGACCATGCCCGGCACGGCGTAGAGGCCGGCGCGGCAGTCGGCGAAGGCGCCGACGCCGGGCAGCACGATGCGGTCGGCGACGGCGACGTCGGCGGGGTTCGCCGTCACCAGCACGCGCTCGTTCACGCCACTCTCGCGGGCGGCGCGTTCGAAGGCTTTCGCGGCGGACCGGAGGTTCCCCGAGCCATAGTCGACAATGGCGACGGTCATGGCTGGAGGACTAAAGCACGCCCTTGGTGCTGGGTACGGCGCTCGTCTGGCGCGGGTCGATTTCCACGGCGACCCGCAGCGCCCGCGCGAGGCCCTTGAAGCAGCTCTCGACGATATGGTGGTTGTTGTCGCCGTAGTGGTTCCAGACATGCAGGGTCAATCCGCCCAGCTGGGCGAACGCCTGGAACCACTCCTTGAACAATTCGGTGTCCATCGAGCCGAGCTTGGGCTTCGAGAAATTGACCTTCCAGATCAGGTACGGGCGGTTCGAGGCATCGAGCGCCACCTCGGTCAGCGTCTCGTCCATCGGGATGACGGCGCTGCCATAGCGGCGGATGCCGGCCCGGCCGCCCAGCGCCTTCTGCAGGCACTCGCCCAGCACGATGCCGGTGTCCTCGGTCGTGTGGTGGTAGTCGATGTGCAGGTCACCCTCGGCGCGCACGGTGATGTCGATCAGGCTGTGGCGGCTGAGCTGCTCCAGCATGTGATCGAGGAAGCCGATGCCGGTCTTGATGTCGTACTTGCCGGTGCCGTCGAGGTTGATGGCAGCGGAGATGCGGGTCTCCTTGGTGGCGCGGCTGACCGTCGCCCGCCGGCCGCCGGTGCCGGGGGTGGTGACGCCAGATACCCTGGCGGGAGCAGCGACAGCCTTGGGAGAGGCCTTTTTAGCGGGCTTTTTCACGGCCCCCTTCTACAGAAGGCGGGCCGAGCGGTCGAGCGCAACGCGCGTCAGGATGACGCCCAGGAGCACGATCAGGCCGCCCAGGATTCGTGCCGAGGTCAGCGGATCGCCGAAAACCGCCGCCGAGAGGCCGACGCCCGCGACCGGGATCAGGTACATGTAGACCATCACCCGGGGCACGCCGAGCCGCTCGAAGCCGATGGAGAGGCCCAGGAACGCGACCCCCACCGGGAAAATGGCGGTGTAGAGCCAGTAGCCGAACTGGCGGGCATCGAGGCGGGCGAACTCGGAGGGAGAATCGAAGGCCAGCGCCAGCAGGGTGAGCAGGATCGCGCCGATCAGGGTCGTCCAAGCGAAGACCCTGAGCCCGCCCAGCCGGGCGTTATAGGGTGTGCAGCGGTCGACATAGAGCGCCCAGGCGAAGGCCGACAGCATCCAGAACAGAGCACCGTCGATGTTACCCAGGGCCAGGGTCCAGTTCGACAGGCTGTTGTTGACCACGATCACCACGCCGGCGAACGCGACGAAAATACCGAACCAGCCCAGTGCCGGCAGCCGCCGCCCGCCGATCCAGGCCAGGATTGCCGAGAAGGCGGTGGTGGTCGTCATGACGATCGAGCCGACACTGGGGGCGCTACGCGCCATGCCGAGGCCCCAGCAGGCCTGGAATGCCGCAACGCCCACCGCCGAGAGGACGACGATCGGCAGCCAGTCGCGCCGGGGCAGGGCGATCGGGCGGCGCAGGACGATCAGCACCGCGAACAGGAAGAGGCCCGCAATGACGTAGCGTGAGCCGCTGTAGAGCAGCGGGCTCATGACGACGAGCACTTCCTTGGCCAACGGGTAGCTCGAGCCCATCAGCAGGATGGTCACCATCATGATCAGTTCGCCCGTCCAGCGGCGACGGGCGTCCGGGCTCATTGTTTCGGAGCGGTCGACGCCTTCTGTGCACCCCAGAAGCCGAACAGTGCGCCCGCGACCCGGCGAATCTGGATCTCCTCCGAGCCCTCGGTGATGCGATAGCGGCGGTGGTGGCGGTAGATGTGCTCGAATGGCGTGTGGCGCGAATAGCCGATGCCGCCATGCACCTGGATCGCCCTGTCGGATGCGTCGCAGACCAGGCGATTGGCGCGGTAGTTCGACATGGCGACCCACTCGCTCACGTTCATGTGGTGCTCGCGGTCGAGATGCCATGCCGTCTTGCGCACCAGCCCCCGCGTCATCTCGGCCTCGGTATGCAGCTCGGCGAGCGGGAACTGGATCGCCTGGTTGGTGGCCAGCGCCTTGCCGAACACCTTGCGGTTCTTGGCGTAGGCCACCGACATGTCGATGCAGTACTGCGCGGCGCCGAGGCTGGAGGCGGCCTGACGGATGCGGTTTTCGTGCACGAAGGTCTGCGCCACGTCGAGGCCGCGGCCTTCCTCGCCCAGCATGGTCGAGGCCGGCACTTTCACGTTGGTCAATGACACCTCGGCGTGATCGCTCGGCATGTTGAACGTCCACCACATGTGCTCGACCTTGAAGCCTGGCGTCTTGATCGGCGTGATGAAGGCCGAGATGCCGCGCGCGTCACCCGGCTTGCCCGAGGTCCGCGCGAAAACCAGATCGGCGGTGGCGGTGTGCATGCCGGTGTTGAACCGCTTCATGCCGTTGATGATCCAGTCCCCACCCTGCTTGACGGCCGTGGTTTCCATGAAGGTCGCATCCGAGCCATGCAGCGGCTCGGTCAGGCCGAAGCCGATGCGCTCGGTGCCCTTGAACATGCCCTCGATGTAGCGCTCCTTCTGCTCCTTGGTGCCGAACCGGTGCAGCAGCAGGACGACCGGAAAGTTGCCGACGATCGAGCTCTCGTTCTGCAGGTCGTTGTGCAGGCCGAGGCCCTTGTGTGCGAGATGCTCGCGAATGATCGCCATGGCGAGGTTGGAGCCCTCCTTGCCACCGAGCTCCCGGGGCAGGCCGAAGCGCAGGTGGCCCGCCTTGTCGGCGCGGCGCTTCATCTCGGCCAGCAGCTCTTCCCATTCGTGCCGCGGCTGGCCGTCATTGTCCCAGTCGGTGCGGGCGTGCTCGCGGCGATGGTCGAAGAAGCGGATGTTGTCGTCCTGCTGCTCGAGCGGCTTGATCTCCCGGTCGATGAAGGCATCCAGCTCGCGCAGATAGGCCGCGATCTCCGCGGGAATGTCGAAATTCATGGCGTTTCCTCCGGGTGAACGGCCGTTCACCTCGGATACTACGCGGCTGGCAGGTCGATGCGGAAGCGGCTGCCACCGCCTTCTGCCGCAAGGCAAACCGCTTCGCCGCCATGGCGGCGTGCGATCTGCCGGACCAGGGCGAGACCCAGGCCCGACCCGCGTCCGGTCTCGCGAGACTGGGCCAGGCGATAGAATGGCTCGAAGATCTTTTCGCGCTCCTCGGGCGGCACGCCGGGTCCGTGGTCGCGCACCTCGAGGACCGCACGACCGCTGTCGGCCGACACCGATATCGCAACCTCGCCCGAACCGCCGTAGCGGCGCGCGTTCTCCAGCAGATTGCGGATCAGCCGGCGCAGCAGCAGGCGGTCGCCCGACACCGTGACCGGAATGCCGCTCGCTTCGAGGTCGTAGTGTGCGGCTTCCTCGGCGGCCAACGCCAGCAGATCGATCGACTCGTGACGCTCGAGCTTCTGCACCGCTTCCAGCCGGCTCGACAGCAGGATCTCCTCGATCAGCTGGTCGAGTTCGGCGATGTCATGACGCAGCGACTCGCGCGTCTTCTGATCGGCCTGCTCACCAAGAAGGGAAACCGCCATGCTGATGCGGGCAAGCGGCGTGCGCAGTTCGTGGCTGCAATTGGCGAGCAGCAGGCGATGGGCGGAGACGAGTTCCTCGATGCGCTGGGCCGAACGGTTGAAGCTTTCGGCGAGGGCCGCGACCTCGTCGCGTCCCTCGACCTTCACCCGCGCGCCGAGATTGCCGCCGCCCAACTGATCGACGCCGGTCTTCAGGCGCTCGAGCCGGCTTCCCAGGCGACGCACCACGGGATAGGCGCCAACGGCGATCGCCAGGGCGAGCAGCGCCAGGAATCCCGCGATCCACAGGGTCGGGCTCGGCCTCTCGTGAACCTGCCGCGCCACAAGCCAGCGGCCGTCGGGCAGCTGCAGGGTGAAGGTGGGGCCCGTCGGGCTGCGCCGCCAACCGGGCCGCGCCCTGCGCGCTTCGAAGCGTGGCTGCGGCCGGCCCGCCATGGCGATCAACGTGCCGTCGCGGCGATAAAGGGCGATGTCGAAGCGCAGCTTGCGCTGCAGGGCATCGACGGCCTTCTGGGTTTCGGACGGCGGTGCATCGGCGTCGGGCAGCAGCGCGCCGGTCAGCTCGGCCGCGATCTCGTAATACTGGGGCGCCTCGTCCTCGGCCAGCTTCCAGGCGAGTGCGGCGCCGCCGACGAACACCGCCAGCACCAGCAGGATGGTGACGTAGAATTGCAGGTAGAGGCGCTGCATAGTGCGGGCCTAGCCGCGGTCCTGGTCGCGGGCAAAGACGTAGCCGCTGCCGCGCACTGTGAGGATTCGCCTGGGCTTTTTGGCATCGTCCTCGATGGCGGCGCGGATGCGGCTGATATGGACGTCGACCGATCGGTCGAAGGCTTCGAGCTTCTCGCCCTTCATCACATCCATCAGCGCATCGCGCGACAGTACCCGCCCCGCGCGCTCGGCCAGCGCCAGCAGGAGCGCGAACTGATACGAAGTGAGGCTGCGTTCCTGGCCGTCGATCCGCACCACGCGCGCTCCCTTGTCGATTTCGAGCCGGCCGAAGCGCAGTACTTCGGTGCGGACGGGCGTCGACTTGCGGCGCAGGATGGCACGCAGGCGGGCCTGCAGTTCGCGGGGCTCGAAGGGCTTGGCGAGATAGTCGTCCGCGCCGATCTCGAGCCCGACCACCCGGTCCATCGGCTCGCCGCGCGCGGTCAGCATCAGGATCGGCACGTCGGTGGTGCCGCGCAGGCGGCGGCAGACGTCGAGGCCGTCGCCGTCGGGCAGCATGAGATCGAGGATCACCGCGTCGAAGCTTTCGCGCTTCAGCAGGGCTTCGCCTTCGCGGGCCGTGCCGGCAACGGTCAGGCGAAAGCCCGCCCCGCCGAGATAGTCACCGACCATTCCGGCGAGACGGGCATCGTCGTCGATCATCAGGATGCGCTCGGCCATCTGCCCAGAGTATCAGGCCGGAGCGATGC
>CAYZQZ010000217.1:0-6763 GCA_964480235.1 uncultured Reyranella sp.
CTCGAGCGTCTTGTTCACCCACACCTGCACGGTGTTCGACTCGATGAACAGGCGGGCGCGTTTGCGTTCGGCCTGGTCGTCCGACGGCAGTGCGATCAGCGCCGTCACCAGGTCGCACTCGTAGGACACGACGATGGCCTCCGCGATGTCCGCGGCGGCGCCCGGCCGGTCGTTGGCGCCGGCCAGTCGGTAGAGCCGGCCGCGTCCGAACAGGTCGGTCAGTCGGGCTCGCCAGCCCTCGCCGGCTGCCTTGGCATGGCTATCGAGCAGGGCGATGTCGCTCAGGCGATCGACTTCTTCGTCGGTGGTGATGCCGAGATCACAGTCGCCACCCCAGCGGCGCTTCACCCGGACGAAGACCTGCGCCTCGCCGTCGCGCCACGTGCGTCCGGTACCGAAGGAGTCGGCGGCGAAGGTCCACGGCTTCTCCTTCCAGCCCGGCCCGAACTCCTTCATCCAGGCTTCGTACCATTTGGAGAAGGTGGAGAAGCCGAACAGGCCCACGATCGTCGCAATCGCGATCGAGCCTTGAATGAGCGTGCCGCGCTTGAGCACCGCCACCGCAGCCGTTCCTCCCCGATCGGAGGACTATAGCGCGGCCCGGTCGTATCGTCGTGTAGGGCGCTGCCCGAAACTTACAGGCAGGCGATCTCGCGACTCTCGAGGTCCTGCTCCGACAGGACCGGACACATCGCGGCCGCAGGAGGCGTGGCGGCGCTGGCCGGGAGGTAGGGGGCAAGATCGGTCGCCCGTGCCTCGAGCACCGTGGCAATCGAGAACGTCAGGGCTGCGGCCCCCAGCGGCAGGGCGGCCGCGACCAGCAGCTGCCTGAACATCGGGCGCTTCGAGGCGGGTGGCGTACGAAGGAGGACGTAGCGATCCATGGCGTGAAACTTGTGCCCCTTCTGAAGGCGTGGCTGCCGCTGCAACTATCCCTCAGCCGTGTACCGTCCGCCTGTATCCTTTCTGTGTCATGAGACCGGCGTTGGGTTTCGTCTGTTTCGTGGCGCCCGACGTGACGGCCCGGTTCGGGAAGTCCCGCCCTAGAGAGGCCGATCCAGATCGTCGGGCTGGATGATTCCTGCCCGGACCCAGGCGGCGATCGAGCGGCCGAACAGGTAGCCGGCCGCCAGCGTCATGAAGAATTCCATGACCTCCCCCTGGCGAATCGGGGCGCCGGCCCGGATCTCGACCCAGGTCTGCAGCGTGGCAAAGCCGACCAGCAGGAGCGCGACCAGGATGCCGTCCCAGGTCCGCCGCGGCAGCACCAGCCCGAGATTGTGATCGGAGAACATCGGCAGGAAGGCGCCGCGCGCGACACCAGCCAGCAGCGCCGCGGTGTTCACCGTCCACAATTCCAGCTGAAAGAGATCGCGAAACTCGGGATAGGCGATCAGGATCGCGTCCGAGAGCGCGGCCAGCACGCCCGGCAGCAGCAATCGCCAGCGCGGGATGATGCGTCGCCGAGGTTCGTTGGAGATGCTGACCGCCGCGGCGACGGCGAAGGCCAGCATCAACGCATCGGCCAGTGCAATGTGGAGTGCGGTCGTGGTCATCGCCGCCCCTTCCTGAGAGCCGCTAGATCTGATGCGCCATGGGTGGAGCGGGAATGGGGCGAACCTTCTCGTAAGCCGCGGCCGCGCGCAGCACCAGCGCGTCACGGGCATGGCCGCCCACGATCTGCAGGCCGATCGGCAGGCCCTCGCGGTCGAGACCGCAGGGAATGGTCGCCGCCGGCTGGCGCGTGAGGTTGAAGGTGAGCGTGAAGGGCGTCCAGCCGATGTCGACGCCGTCGCCGCCCCACGCGCCGTTCTCGTTCACCGCGAAGGCGGTCACCGGCATGGTCGGCGTCAGCAGCAGGTCATATTTGTCGAGGAACTGGTTCATGATCACACCGAGTGTCTGGCGCTGCTGGATGGCGGTGACTACCGCCTCCTGGCCGAGATTGGCACCGACTTCGGCCGCCTTCACCAGGCCCGGGTCCATCAGTTCGCGCTTCTCCGGCGGGAAGCTCTTCAGCAGCACCGCGACATTGGATTGCCAATGTGCGTTCAGGATCCTGCGCGGATCGAGGCCCATCAGGTCGGGCGAGTCCTCGACCACCTTGGCGCCGAGCGTGCGGAAGATCTTGGCGGCGGCCTCGACGGCGGCGGCGACGTCGCGGTCGATCTTCTCCTTCTCGACGAAGCCGAGATTGGGCGAGTAGGCGATGGTCAGCCCTTTCACGCCCTTCTCGAAGCCCTTCAGGAAATCCTCCTCGTCGTCGGGCCGCGCATAGGCATCGCGCGCGTCGTAGCGGGCCATGACGTTCATCATCATGGCGGCATCGCGCACCGTGCGGGTCATCGGGCCGATATGGGAGAGAGTGCCCTGCGCCGACGGCGGCCACAGCGGCACGCGGCCCTGCGTCGGTTTCAGGCCGAACAGGCCGGTGAAGGAACAGGGAATGCGCACCGAACCGGCGCCGTCGGTTCCCACGGCAAGAGTTCCCATGCCGACGGCCTCCGCCGCGACGCCGCCGCCCGACGATCCCCCCGGCGTGCGGCCGATCTTCCACGGATTGTGCGTGGCGCCGAACAGGCGCGAGTCGGTGACGCCCTTCCAGCCGTATTCCGGCGAGGTCGTCTTGCCGAGCAGCACCGTTCCCGCCTCGCGCAGGCGCTGTGCTACCGGCGCGTCGACCGGCCACGGCCCGTTCTCGTCGGTCGCCAGGCTGCCCATGCGTGTGGGCAGGCCCTTGGTCAGCACCATGTCCTTGATGGTGATCGGCACGCCGTCGATGTCGGAGAGCCGCTTGCCGCCCTTCTTCCAGCGCTTCTCGGAGGCGCGCGCCGCGCGCAGCGCCCCGTCGGGATCGAGATGCTGGAAGGCGTTGAGCTGCGGATTGAAGGCGTCGATGCGCGCGATCGCAGCCTTCGTCGCCTCGACCGGCGAGGCCTTGCGCGACTTGAAGAGCTTCACCAGCTGCCAGGCTGGCATCATCGCAAGATCGGCGGTCATTTTTCGGTCTCCGGCAGAACGGGAAATTCGAGCGGGTGGATCTCGCTGTAGAGCGCGGCGGCGCGCAACACCGCGGCATCGCGATAGTGCCCGGCGACGATGTGCAAGCCGACCGGCAGGCCCTCGCGCGAAAGACCGCAGGGCACCGAGGCCGCAGGATGTCGCGTCAGGTTGAAGGTCGAGGTGTAGGGCGACCATTGCCGGTTGGGCTCGCCGCCCGGTCCGTCGGGCAGGGCCTTGCCGACCTCGAAGGGCTGCACCGCCACGGTCGGCGTCGCCAGGAAATCGTAGGTCTCGAAGAACAGGTTCCACGCCACGGCCATCTCGCGCCGCACGGCCTGGGCGTTGATCGCATCCTGCAGCGTGTAGCGCGCGCCGGCCTTGCCGCTCGCCAGCAGGCTGGGATCGAACTCGCCGTGCCGGCTGTCGGGATAGAGGCCGAGCAGGCGCTGTGCGTTGGTCAGCCAGTGCGTGACGAAGCAGCGGCTGGCCTCGGCATAGGAGAAGGGCGGTTCGACCTCGTCGACTGCCCAGCCCAGCGCCTCGAGGCGCTTCACCGCCTTGGTTACCAGCGCCGCCACCTCGATGTCGAGCGGATGCTCGCCCATGCGCAGAATGAAGGCGACGCGCGGTTTCTTCTTGAAGCCGCGGCCGAGCTTGCGGCTGTAGTCGATGCCGTCCTCGGGCAGTTGTGTCGGATCGCGCGCGTCGGGCCTGACGATCGCATTCATCATCAACGCGCAGTCGAGCGCGGTGCGGCACATCGGGCCGGTGTTGGCGAGGTCGCCATTGAGGCCGGGCGGCCAGGCCGGCACGCGGCCGTAGGTCGCCTTCAGCCCGACCAGACCGTTGAAGCTCGACGGAATGCGAACCGAGCCGCCGCCGTCGGTGCCGATCGCGATCGGTCCGAGGCCGGCCGCGACCGCCGCGCCGGCGCCACCCGATGAGCCGCCGGGCGTGCGGGCGAGATCCCACGGGTTGCGGCTGATGCCGTTCAGCGGCGAGTCCGTCACGCCCTTGTGGCCGTATTCCGAGCTGGTGCTCTGGGCGAACACGATGGCGCCCGCCTCGCGCAGCCGCGCCACCGCCGGCGCGTCGGCATCGGCCGGAGTCTTGTCGGTGAGCTTGCTCGCCATGGTCGCTGGCCAGCCCTTGACCCGCACCAGTTCCTTGATCGAGACCGGCACGCCATCGAGCGGCGACAGCGGCTTGCCCTTCTTCCAGCGCTTCTCGGACTCGCGGGCGGCCTTCAGCGACGTCTCGTGATCGACCTGGCGGAAGCAGTTGATGCGGGGATTGACCTTGTCGGTGCGCGCCAGCACCGCCTTCATCGTCTCGACCGGCGAAGCCTTGCCGCGGCCATAGAGCTTGGAAAGATGCGCGGCCGAAGCCTGCGTCAGGTCCTGAGTCACTTGCTGAGTTCCCTGTATTGCCGGGTGAGTTGTTCCGCCTGGTATTCCGCCGCCATCGCCTGCTCGCTGCGGCCGAGCCGGCGCAGCAGCGCGGCCAGGGCGCGCTTGGTCGCGGGCACGGCGGGACGCTCGCGATCGTCGGCCTGCAGAATCTTGAGGGCGGCGTCGTTCCAGCCCGAGCGCATCATGGCATCGAGATGTATGGCGCCGAACAGCGCGCGCTGCGCGATCGAGCCGCCGATCGCGGCGAGGTGCGGCAGGGCCTGTCCGAGATAGCGCGCCGCTTCGGCATGATCGCCGCGGGCCTGCGCGGCGAGCCCATGCGCGGCCGGCACGGCGCAGTCGGCCCAGCCTTCGCGCTCGGAGGGAGTGGCCCGTTCGGCCCGGTCTTCCAGGCTTGCCAGCATCTCGGTGACCGCGGCGCTCTCGCCGGCGCGGGCCAGTCCATAGAGATAGTGCAGGTCGAGGAAGGGCGTGAAGTGCTCGTGCACCCGCGGCTTGAGGTGGGCCGCGACGTCGGCCCAGCGGTTGCCGACGTCGGCGCCGCGCAGTTCCAGCCGTGCCAGCAGCGAGACGGCGTTGACCTGATCCTCGGAGAATTCCTTGTCGACGGCCCAGACATGGCCGTCGAACAGCGCCAGTGCCTCGCCGGTCCGGTCGAGGTCGATCAGGAACAGCGCGAGATGCCACCAGTTGTGGGTGTACATGAAGGAGTTGCAGGACGCCCACGTGTCCGACATCGAGCGCAGGAACGCCACACCCTCCGGCATGCGGCCGCGCGCTTCCAGGCAATGCGCCACGACGTGATGCGCCCAGGGATCGCGGCGGTCGATCTCGATCGCCCGGCGTGCCTCGGCCTCTGCCTCGTCGAGGCGATTGCATTCCTCCAGTCCGAAGGCGCGCATGGCGATCACGTGGCGCACGTCGGGATTGGCCGGCACGATGCGCTCGCCGACCCTCAGGATGCCCTCGGCATCGCCACGATCGATGGCATGAATCTGTGCCACCTTGGCGGCAATCAGGTCGCGTGGCCACTCGGCGAGCAGGTCCTCGAGCAGCTTCTGTGCCGTCTGCTTGTCGTGCACGACGGCGGCCTCGGTGGCGGCGAGCCAGCCCTGTTCGCGCCGGTCGTTGCCCGCGAGCTTCCTGCCCTTGGCGACCAGGCGGGTGGCGATCTCGAGCGCAGCGGGGGAGTTCACGGTCAGCAGCAGGTTGGCCGACATGAGCGGCAGCAGCGCGCAGCCCTGCTCGCGATCGGCCGCCACCACCACCTCGGGCAGCCGCTTGCCGAAGGCCAGCCATTCCTCCCTCAGGAGATCGATCGCCGCGATGGCCTCGGCGTTCGCGTTGGCGACTTCCAGCCCCTGTCCGTCTCGCATTGCGCCAGCTTCGCATGCCGTGCGACGCTCTGGCAAAAGCCCAGCGCACAAAAACGGGAGGCAAAATGAAGCGTCGTTTCGTCATGGCCGCGGCGACCGCGGCCCTCGTTCCGCGTTCCGGTTCGGCGCAATCGTCCGCGAGCGGGTCCTTTCCTGACCGGCCCGTACGCTTCGTGGTGCCGTATGCGCCGGGCGGGTCGACCGACACTTCTTCGCGCATCGTCGCCGACAAGCTCGCGCAGTTGCTGGGCCAGCAGATCGTGGTCGAGAACAAGCCGGGCGGCGGCACGATCATCGGCACCGAGTTCGTCCTGCGCAGCAAGCCCGACGGCTACACGATCCTGCTGACGCCGGCCGCGCTGATTGCCAATGCCGCGTTCGGCACCAAAACGCCGTACGACATCGACAAGGATCTCGTGCCGGTGGTGGGCTTCGTCGACCTGCCGATGCTGCTGGCGGCCTCCAACAGCGCGCCCTTCGCCACCGTCGCGGAGATGAAGGCATGGGCCACCGCGCAGCCGGGCCGCACCATCTCATACGCTTCGGCCGGGGTCGGCAGCCTGACGCATCTGTGGGGGGAGTACGTGAAGGCACGCACCGGACTTCCGATGGAGCATGTCGGATACAAGGGCAGCGCCGAGGCCCTGCGTGACGTGATGGCGGGTCACGTGCCGCTGTTCTCCGACGTGCTGGTGCCGACTGCGACGGCGATCCGTGCCGGCAAGGTGAGGGGGCTCGCCGTGGCGATGAAGCAGCGCTCCGAGCTGCTGCCTGACGTGCCGACGGTGGGCGAGGCAGGACTCGCCGGGTTGGAAGGCACGATTCCGTTCGGCATCTCGGTGCCGGCGGGCACGCCGGACGCTGTGATCGCGAAGCTCAATGCCGTCTTCAACGAGGCGCTCGCCGATCCTGCGACACGCGCCAGGCTGGTCGAGCTGGGCTTCGTGCCGGTCGGCGGCAAGGGCGCCGACT
>CAYZQZ010000218.1:0-6742 GCA_964480235.1 uncultured Reyranella sp.
CATGCGTTGCGCGCTCGAGCCGTGGGTGAAGCTGTCGGGCACGACCCGGCCCTGTGCCTGGCGTTGCAGCCGGTCGTCGCCGATCGCCGAGGCCGCCGCGATCGCCTGCGTCACGTCCTGATCGGAGATCCTGGCGGTGCCGCCGCGGTCCTTGTCGGCGTGATAGGCCCAAACGCCGGCAAAGCAATCGGCCTGCAGTTCCTGGCGCACCGACAGTGCATTGCCGTCGCGCTTGCTCATGCCCTGGCGCAGCTCGGCGACCTTGTTGGAGATGCCGAGGAGGTTCTGCACGTGATGGCCGATCTCGTGCGCCACCACGTAGGCCTGCGGGAAGTTGCCCGGCGCGCGGAAGCGGTTGGCGAGTTCGTCGAAGAAGGCGAGGTCGATATACACGCGCTGGTCGGGCGGGCAGTAGAACGGCCCCATCGCCGACTGGCCGAGACCGCAGGCGGTCTGCGTGGCGTTGCGGAACAGCACCAGCCTGGGCTGGCGGTACGGCTTGCCGATCTGCCGCTGGAAGATATCGCCCCAGACATCCTCGGTGCTCTTGAGGACGCGGGCGACGAAGTGGGTTTCGGGATCATCGCTGGTCGGACGCGACGCGCTGCGCTGCTGCGGCGGCGCATAGCTCGAGGAATCGCCGCCCATTCCGCCAAACAGGGCACCCGGATCGGCGCCCAGCACCAGGGCCAGCACGACGACGGCGATCAGGCCGAAGCCGCCCTTGAACAGGCCGCCGCCGATCGGGATCGGGATGCCCGGCCCGCCCAAGCCGCCGCCGAACCCGCCGCCGCCGAATCCGCCACCCGCGCCACTGTCGCTGCGACGGTCTTCGATGTTGCTGCTCTCCTGGCCGTCTATCTCCATGGCAGCTCCTCAGACCTCCAACTATATTGCCCGGCAATGAGTCTCAGCATCGCCACCTGGAACATCAACTCGGTCCGCCTGCGCATCGGTAACGTCGAACGCTATCTCCGGATGCGCAAGCCCGACGTGCTCTGCCTTCAGGAAACCAAGTGTCCTGACGAGCATTTCCCCCACATGGCGTTCGAGGCGCTGGGATACAAGCACCGGCTGATCCAGGGAATGAAGTCCTACAACGGCGTGGCGATCCTTTCCAAGGTGCCCTTCACCGCCATGCACGTTCATCATCGTTGCGGCAAGGAGGATTGCCGGCATATCGAGGCCGCCCTCGATGTCGGCGGCGATCCGATCCTGCTCGACAATCTCTACATCCCGGCCGGCGGCGACATCCCTGATGTCGAGCAGAACGTCAAATTCGCTCACAAGCTCGACTTCTACCGCGAGATGGCCAGCTGGTATGCCGCACGCAAGCCGAAGAAGGGTGCGCGCAAGGGCCTGCGCCGCATCGCCGTGGGCGACCTCAACGTGGCGCCGCTCGAGCACGATGTGTGGAGCCACAAGCAGCTCCTGACCGTGGTCTCGCACACGCCGGTCGAGGTCGAGCTGTTCGGCAACATGATGAAATCGCTGGACTGGATCGACGTGCCGCGCAAATTCGTGCCCGAGAGCAAGAAGCTCTATTCCTGGTGGAGCTACCGCAACAACGACTGGCGGGTCTCCAATCGCGGTCGCCGGCTCGACCATATCCTGGCCAGCCCCGCGCTCGGCGGGGCGATCAAGAGCCACAAAATCGACATCGATCTGCGCGACTGGGAGAAGACCTCAGACCACGTACCGGTCATGGCGACCTTCGACGTCTGAGCAGAAGGAGCGATCCTCGTGCTGCACATCATCGGCATAGTGATCATCGGCTTCCTGATCGGCCTGGTGGCCCGATGGATCGGCCCGGGCCCGCACCTCTACGGCTTCTGGGTCACCGCCGCCATCGGCATCGCGGGCTCGGTTCTTGCGACCTATGGCGGCCAGGCGCTCGGTCTCTACAGAGTCGGCCAACCCGCAGGCTTCATCGGCTCGGTCGTCGGGGCGATCGTCCTGCTCGTGCTGGTTCGATTGTTCAGCCACTGACCCGATACAGGAAGTATCGGTCCCTCGGCACGCCGGGCGGCTCCGGCTGGCGTTGCCAGCGCGGCACGTCGAGCGGCTGGTTGGCCAGCACGTAGCCGCCGGGGCGGGCGAGCGCATCGAGCGCGGGGCCGAGCCACTTGCCCATCGCCATGTTGGCGGCGTGATCGCCGGTGCCGAGGTCGGTATGGATCAGCGCCGCCGTGGGTCCAAGTGTCTTCGCAGCCAGAGGTATCGTCTTGTCGGCATCGCCGAGGAACAGACGGTCGTCGGGCGGGATGCAATCGGGATGGGCGGCGACCTTGCGCTCGAACACGTAGATGTCGCGGCCGGGGAACAGGCCGCGAAGATGGTCGTAGGTGCGGCCGTTGCCCAGGCCCACTTCGATCAGCGGGCCGGGCAGGCGCTCGATGGCGGGCTTCAGAAAGTTCAGGCAGTCGCGCTGCGCCTGCATGCGCGCGATGAAACTGTCGAGACGGCTCATTGCGGGAGGGTCATGCAGCCTTCTTGGCCGTTGCCTCGCGCAGCTTCTTGTTGGTGTCTTCCACGCGATGGGCCAGCTCGCGCATCATTTCGATTGCCATGGCCGGGAACTCGCTGACCAGCCGATAGAACATGTCCTTGGAGATCTTCAGTGTCAGCAGCGATTCGCTCGCCTTGATCGTGGCATTGCGCGGCGCATCGCACAGGATCGCAGTCTCGCCGAAGAAGCCGTTCTTCTTGAGTTCGGCCACGCGCAGCGGGCCCTTGTCCGTCTCGATCAGCACGTCAGCCACGCCGCCCAGGATGACGTACATCGAATCGCCGGTGTCGCCCTGGTGGCAGACCTCCTGGCCGGTGCCGAACGTCATGCGCTCGCCGGTGAAGGCGATCAGCTTGAGCTTGGCCGGTTCGATCTTGGAGAAGATCGGCACGCCCTTGAGAATCTCGACTTCCTCGTTGAGGTTCATCGCGTCCTCCTGAATTCCCCTATAATGCCGAAATCACGCTGACGACATGAGTTCTTTGTAAAGCCCGCCACGGGCCTCGAGGTCGGCGGGTGTGCCCTGTTCGGCCACCCGTCCGCCCTTCATCACCACGATCTGCTGGAACGGCTCGGCCTGACTGGGCCGGTTGGCGATCCACACCACGCCGCGACCGTCCGCCGAGGCCAGGATACTGTCGCGGATGCGATCCTGAGTGCGGCCGTCGAATACCGCCACCGCCTCGTTCACGATCAGCAGCTGCGGCTGCTTGATCAGGGCGCGCGCGATGCCGAGCTTCTGGCGCTGCGTGGCGGGCAGGCGTTTGCCGCCCACACCGACATTGTACTCCAGCCCGACATCGATCACGGCATCGCGCAGGTTGAGATCGGTCAGCACGTCGGACACCAGGGTGCCGATCCGCACGTCGGCCTGCGCCTGGCCGTAGACCAGGCGGCCGAACAGCACGTTGTCCTGCAGGGTGGCGGCGCTGTTGTAGCTCTGGAAATCGTAGAACTCGACGGCGGAGCGCAGTTCGGCCGGCAGGTTCTGGGCGAAGGCGCGGCGGGCGCCGAGCAGCCGCTCCTCCATGGCCCCGTCGATCAGGCCGAGGCGGTGGCGCGCCTCGATGTAACGCAGCGGCAGGGTCACCAGCCGGGCGCGGTCGGCCTCCGGCACCGCATCGGCGCCCTTGCCGCCCAGCCTCTGCAGCAGCAGGCGGACGTTGGGCAATTCATCGGCCGAGATGAAGCTGTACTGCTCGAACAGCGGGTTGTCGGGCGACAGGCCCGAGAACAGCTCGACCATGGTCTCGGCGATGCTGAGGCCCATGCGCAGCAGGTCCTGGTCGAGCCCGGTCTCGCGCAACACCGACTGCATGTACGGATTGGCGGCGAGATTGTCGCCGTCGAACTCCTTGCCGACCGGCGTGCCGAACAGGAAGTTCTCGGCCACCGACAGGTTCTTGTTGTACCGGTCGGCATTGAACGGCTCGATCAATCCGGCATAGGCCGGATCCTGCAGGCGGCCATGCAGCGCGTGGCGTGCCTTGAGGATCTTCTCGGCGAGGTCGGGTCGCTGTTGGGCGTTGATCGAACCGCGCAGGCCCAGCGAGTAGATGTCCTCGTCGAGATCGACCTGCTTCAGCGTATGCACGATCTTGGGCAGCAGGTCGGCCGCGCAGGTGGCACCGGCCAGTTCGTAGTCGATCCAGTCTGCATTGGGATCGAGCACCGGATTTCCGGCGCGCTCGGATTCCCGCCAGAAGCTTTCACGCACCGAACGCAGTGCATCGTCATAGGTTGCCGGCGCGACCGGGCGGTGCTTCAGGCCGAACAGCAGATTGTCGCGAACGCTTTGCGGGAACAGATAGGTCTCGTGGCCGACATAGCCGCAGCGCGAGCCCACCACGTATTCCGGCACCTGGAAGAAATCCTGGCCGTCGATCTTCACCGTGCCGCCGGTCGGCGCAACGATGCGCGCCAGCACCTGGCCGAGCACCTCCTTGCCCGAGCCCGATCCGCCGATCACCGCGATTTTCGCGCTCGTCGGCAGGGTCAGCGACACCGAATCGAGCTGTTTGACCCGCCCGTCCTCCGACACCGTGACGCCGGCGAGGGCGATTTCGTGGCCGAGCGGCGGCGGCGGGCCGTCAGGCACCGCCTGCAGTTCGGGTTCCATCATGCCTTCGGGCTGGAACTGGTCGATCACCTGCTCGTACTTGATCTGCACGTCCTGGCGCTGCTGGTCCCAGTCGATCAGCTCCTTGATCGGCGACGGCAGGTCCTTGTAGGCCAGCAGCACGCCAACCACGGCGCCGACATCCATCCGGCCCGTGATCGCGAAATAGCCGCCCAGCAGGTAGATCGCGAACGGCGTCGCCTGCGACAGGAAGTTGTTCCAGAACTTGGCGACGAACTTTTTGTTGTAGAGATCGAAACGGATCTTGAAGATGTGGCCCAGCCGCTCGGAGATGTCGGCGCGCTCGAAGTTGGACGCACCATGGATATGGATCTCGTGAACGCCGTCGGCGGTTTCGGCGATGCGACCTGCGAGCGCGCGGGCTGATATCTGGCGCTGTCGTCCCAGCACCAGCACCGGCTTGCGCAGCCGCGGGATGATCGCCATCTGCACCGCCAGCAGCACGATCACCACGATGCCGAGCAGCCAGTTCTGCAGCATGATGAAGATGATCGCCGTCAGCGCCTGGCCGCCGAGGAACATCGGCGCCACGAAGGCGTCGCCGATGAAGCCGCCGAGCGGCTCGACCTCGTCCTTGACCATGGTCGCGAGCTCGGCCTGCTTGACCTTGCGGAAGTGCGCCGCGGGGAATCGCAGGATGCGGTCGTAGAGTTCGTAGCGCAGGCGGCGCAGCATGCGCTCGCCCATGCGGCCCTTCTGGGTGTTGATGCTCTTCTTGAACTGACCGTTGACGACCACGGCGCCCAGAAAGATGAAGCTCATCACGAACAGGTAGGTCATCTGGTCGACCTGGAACCCGTCGAACAGCCGCACCACCTTGCCGGGCAGGAAATACGAGAGGTCGAATTCGAAGACCAGGAACGGGATCGTCGCGTGGTCCTTGAAGGCGATGCCGCTGATGCCGTTGTTGACGATCGACTTCGGCACGGTCAGCGACATGAAATAGAAAAGCTGCGCCAGCACAACGAGCGCCAGGATCACGATCTGCTCGGGCCTGCTGTAGCGCCAGATGTAGGAAAACAGATTTCTTTGCATCGACCCTGTGCCGGTCCCGCCTTTGCGCGAGCCCACTATCGGACGATGGCGCTGCAGAGCGAAGCCCGAAGCGCCTCCGGCGCCACCCCGTGCGACATTGTCTGCATCACCTATATTAGATCAGTGCCTTGAATACATTTGATATTTTGCCGGTCCGGGGTGGGGGTTCGCGGCCTTCGCCCGATATGGCATATTAGCTGTAAGTCACCGGTCGGGGCACGTGCTGCGGCCAGGGGAAAGGCCTCGCATGTCCGCCAGCAGCCCGACGTCGACCAGCCGGGCCAAACGTGTGCTGCTCTACAGCCACGACTCCTACGGCCTCGGCCATGTCAGCCGCTGCCGCACCATCGCCAACGCCATCGTCGAGGCCGATCGCTCGATCTCGGTCCTGATTCTGTCCGGCTCGCCCGTCATCGGCTCCTACGAATTCCGCTCCGGGATCGACTTCGTGCGCATCCCCGGCGTGGTCAAGCAGATCGACACCGGCGAATACGATTCGGCCAATCTGCGCGTCGGCGTCGAGCACACGCTGGCGATTCGCACCCGGATCATCCGCGACACCGCCGACATCTACCGGCCGGATCTGTTCATCGTCGACAAGGAGCCGCTCGGCCTGCGCGGCGAGGTCGTGCCGGCGCTGCAGCTTCTCAAGGATCGCGGCACCCCCCTGGTCTATGGCCTGCGCGACGTGATGGACGATCCCGCCCAGCTCGCCGCCGAGTGGGAGCGCAAGAACGTCATGCCGACCTTGCGCGATCTCTACGACGAGATCTGGGCCTATGGCCTGCCGCAGGTCAACAAGCCGCTGGCCGGTCTCGACCTGCCGCCGTCGGTTCGCCACAAGACGATCTACACCGGCTATCTGCGCCGCGACCTGCCGCTGCACACCGACACGCCTCACGAGCTCGAGGAGATCGGCGGGCCGTTCATCCTGGTGACGCCGGGCGGCGGCGGCGACGGCGTCGAGCTGGTCGACTGGGTGCTGTCGGCCTACGAGGCCGATCCCAACATTCCCTACGGCGCGGTCATTGTTTTCGGTCCGTTCATGTCGACGATGG
>CAYZQZ010000219.1:0-6741 GCA_964480235.1 uncultured Reyranella sp.
CCGCGCCGCGAGCACCACGGCCGCGCCGGCGGCGCCGAGACAGCGCGCGAAATGCTCGCCCAGACCCGAGGACGCACCTGTGACAAGGGCTGTCTTGCCGCTGAGATCGAATGGCTTCATACCGGCCTTATTAGCGAGCGTCGAAGGCGGAGGAAACATGGACTTGGGGCTCAAAGGCAAGCGCGTGCTGGTGACCGGCGGCACCAAGAGCATCGGCCGGGCGATCATCGACGCCTTCGTGGCCGAGGGCGCGGTCGTCGCCTTTTGCGCGCGTGATGCGACCCTGGTGAAGCAACGCGAGCAGGAATGGCGCGCCAACCAGGCCCGCGTCGAAGGCACGGCACTCGACGTCACCAATGACGCTGCGCTCAAGAAGTGGATCGACGCCTTCGCCGCCAATGGCGGCATCGATCACTTCGTCGCCAACGTCAGTGCACTCGGAACGGCCGATTCCAAGGAAGGCTGGCGTCAGTCAATCGACGTCGACATCGTCTCGACCGTCGAGTCGGTGCGCCACGTCTGGCCGCATCTTCTGACGAGCGGCGCGAAGCAGCAGCCTGGAGGTTCGACCTGCACGATCATCGGCACGGTGTCCCTGGTCGAGGCGACCGGCGGGCCGATCATGCCCTACCGGTCGGTTAAGGCGGCGCTCGTACCCTTCATGAAATCACTCGCCATCGACGGCGCGCCGAAGAACGTCCGCGCCAACATGGTGTCGCCGGGCACCGTCCTGGAGGACGGCAATACCTGGGGGCGCCAACGCGACGCCAACAGCGAGCGCTATCAGCGCTCCCTGGCGCGCAATCCGATGGGCCGGATGGGAACCCCGCAGGAAGTGGCCAATTGCGTGGCGTTCCTTGCCGGCACTCCGGCCTCCTTCGTGAGTGGTGCTCACCTCATCGTCGACGGCGCCATCACCAACCGGGTCCAGTACTGAGCATCGGTCCGTCGTCGATGCGCCGCACGCCCTGGCCGCTGATCGCCCTGCTGGTGACGGCAGGCGCGGTCGCAGCGTTCCACGTCGGCAAGGCGCCGCCGGCGGTGCCCTCGCTTCGAGCCGAATTGGGGGCGAGCCTGCGGCAGGCAGGCTGGCTGATCTCGACCGTAAGCCTGATCACAGCCGCCGGCGGGATGGCTATCGCCTTGACGGCCGAGCGCTTCGGCCATCGGCGGCTGGTTCTGCTCGGGACGGCCCTCGCCTTCCTGGCGAGCCTCGCGGGCGCGTTTGCCCCGAGTGTCGACCTGCTCCTGATCGGCCGGGTCGTCGAAGGGCTGGGATTCATCATGGTCGTGGTTGCGATTCCGACGCTCGTCGTCAGGCTCGCCGCCCCTGCCGACCAACGCATCGCCCTGACATTCTGGAGTGCCTACATGCCGGCCGGCGCGGGCACGATGATGCTGATTTCCGCGCTCGTGCTCTCGGAGGCCTCGTGGCGGATCGCCTGGCTGGTGGCCGCGGCAGCGTCTCTCCTCGTGCTGGTCGCGCTGCTGTGGCTTGCCTTGCCCCGGCGCGAGCTCGATCCAGTCCCGGCGGCGCGCCGGGCGATCCTGGCGGAGATGATCGAGGTCGCGACCAGCAGCGGGCCGCTCGCCATCGCCTTCTGCTTCGGCGCCTATTCCTGTTGCTGGTTTGCGATCGTCGGCTTCCTGCCGACGCTTCAGGTCGAGCGGCTTGGCTTCTCGACAGGCGCGGCGGCGATCGTGACGGCCATCGTGACCGTGGCGAATGTCGCCGGCAATCTGGGTGGCGGTTGGCTGATCCAGCGCGGCCTCGCCCGCGGCACGGTGATCGTGACGGCAGCGCTCTCGATGGCGGTCTGCGCCGCCTGCATCTTTCTCGATGGCGTTCCAGACCTCATGCGCCTGGTGCTGGCCGGCGTTTATTCCGCCGTCATCGGTGCGGTGCCGGCCGCTCTGTTCACGGCGATCCCCGTTCATGCCGGCCGTCCCCAGCTGGTGGGCGCAGCGACAGGCCTGCTGATGCAGGTCTCGAACGTGGGCGCCCTGCTCGGCCCGCCGATCACCGCGGCCCTGGTTTCCGCCGGCGGCTGGCCGGCCGCGTCCTGGCTGACGACGGTGGCCCTGACCTGCGTCGCAGGCTTCGGCGCCTTCCTGCAGTGGCGCGAAAGGCGTAGAATTCCGGCATGATCTTCGTCGACATCGTCTCCGATACGATCTGTCCCTGGTGCTACATCGGCAAACGCCGCTTCGAGAAGGCACTGCAGATCAGCGGCCGCACCGACGTCGCACTATCCTGGCGGCCGTTCCAGCTCAATCCCGACATGCCGGCCGAAGGCATGACGCGCGACGACTACGTGCGGGCAAAGTTCGGCGGCGGCGACCGGCCGCGCCAGATCTACCAGGCGATCGCCGAGTCCGGCCGCGAGGCCGGGATCGAATTTCAGTTCTCGCGCATCCGCCGCACGCCCAACACCATCCTGTCGCACCGGCTGATCCACTTCAGCGCCAAGAACAACCGTCAGGACGAGGTCGTTGGCGAGCTGTTCCGTGCCTATTTCGAGCAGGGCCGGGATCTCGGCGACCTCGACACGCTGGTCGATATCGCGCTGCGCTCGGGCCTCGACGCGTTGCGTGCCCGCCGCTTTCTCCTGAGCGACGAGGGCCGGCAGGAGGTCGTGGCATCCGACGTCTATGCCCGCCGGCTCGGGATCAACGGCGTGCCGTGCTTCATCGTCAACCGGAAGTACGCGGTTTCCGGTGCCCAGCCGCCGTCGGCCTTCGTCGAAGTATTCAATCTGGCCGAGCGCGACGCCGCCACCAGCGCCGCCCAATCCACAGCCTGAGACCATCCTATGTCGGTTATCATATGATATGATGATCGACATAGGATGCCCCAGAGCCTCACCCGCAAGGCCCGGACCCGGGCCGAAATCTTCGATCACGCCGCCCGGCTGTTCCGGCTGCGTGGCTATGGCGGCACGAACATCGACGACATCATGCTGGCGGCCGGTCTGACCCGTGGCGCCTTCTATGCCCATTTCACGTCCAAGGACGAGCTGTTCGCCGAGGTGGTGCGCGCCGGCCATGGCCTGCTCGCCCGCACCCGCGCGGCCGGCCCGGAGGCGGCCCTCGATGCCTACCTCGCCAAGGACGACCTTGCCGCCAATGCACTCGCCTGCACTTTGGCCGCCCTGCCCTCGGACGTGGCCCGGGCGCCCCTGGCCGCGCGCCTCGCTTATGCCAGTGCACTCCATGGTCTGATCGGCGAGCTTGCCAGGAACCGGCCGCGAAGTCTTGATGCCGATGCCACGGTGGCGGCAATTCTGGCCGTCGGCGCGGTGAGCCTCGCCCGCGCCAGCGGCGACACAAGGCTCAGCGACTGGCTGCTGCGCTGCGCGCGGCGGGCGGCGCTTCCTCTGCTGAAGCCGCGGAAGAAGCCAGCCTCGCCAAAGCGGCGACGATCCCGGAAACCCCGGAAAGCCGCTGCCGCTCGTCGGCCCAGGCGCGCTGCACCAAAACGCGCTGGTCGGGCCTGACCTTCACCGCCGGCGCGTTCTTCTGGATCCAGGCGATCAGCCGCTCCGGCCGCGCGAACTTGTTGTCGCGGAAGGAGATCACGAGGGCCTTCTCGCCGGCATCGATCTTTTCAACACCGGCGGCACGGCACAGCAGCTTCAGCGCGATGGTCTTGAGGAGGAACTCGGCTTCCGGCGGCGTCTTGCCGAAACGGTCGACCAGTTCGGCGGCAAAGGCGTCGACATCGTTCTGGTTCGAGAGTGAGCCCAGCCGACGGTAGAGGCCCATGCGCACCGACAGGTCGGCGACGTATTCCTCGGGAATCAGGACGGGGATTCCGAGATTGAGGGTCGGCGACCAATCGGCCTGCGAGGCTTCCTGTGCGCGGCCCTTGGCCGCTTCGACCGCCTCCTCGAGCAACTGCTGATAGAGCTCGATCCCAACCTCTCGGATGTGGCCGGACTGTTCCTCGCCGAGCAGGTTGCCCGCGCCGCGAATGTCGAGGTCGTGGCTGGCGAGCTGGAAGCCCGCGCCCAGCGTGTCGAGCGTCTGCATGACGTCGAGCCGCTTCTGGGCCGCCTCGTTCAGGGCATGCCCGGGCGGCACGGTCAGGTAGGCGTAGGCGCGGGTCTTCCCGCGGCCGATGCGGCCCCTGAGCTGGTAGAGCTGGGCCAGGCCGAACATATCGGCGCGGTGGACCACCATGGTGTTGGCGTTCCGGATATCGAGACCCGACTCGACGATGTTGGTCGACAGCAGCACGTCGAACTTGCCGTCGACGAAATCCTGCATCGTGTTCTCGATCGCGGTCGGCGACAGCCGGCCATGGGCCATGGCCATGCGGATCTCCGGCACCAGCTCGCGCAGTTGCTCCGCGACCCCCGCCAGGTCCTCGATGCGCGGACAGACATAGAACGTCTGGCCGCCGCGATACTGCTCGCGCAGCAGCGCCTCGCGGATGGTGACGGGATCGAACGGCGTGACGAACGTGCGCACCGCCAGGCGGTCGACCGGCGGCGTGGCGATCAGGCTCATGTCGCGCACGCCGGTCAGTGCCAGTTGCAGCGTGCGCGGGATCGGCGTGGCGGTCAGCGTCAGAACATGGACGTCGGCCCGCAGTTCCTTCAGCCGTTCCTTGTGGCTGACACCGAAATGCTGCTCCTCGTCGACGATCAGCAGGCCGAGGTCCTTGAATTCGATGCTCTTGGCCAGCAGCGCATGCGTGCCGACCACAATGTTGACCGAGCCGTCGGCGATGCCCGCCCGTGTCTCCTTCGCTTCCTTGGCGCCGACCAGGCGCGACAAGCGCCCGACCTTCACGGGGAAACCCCGGAAGCGCTCGACGAAGGTACGGTGATGCTGGCGCGCCAGCAGGGTCGTGGGACCGATCACCGCCACCTGCTTGCCCGACAGGGCTGCGACGAAGGCCGCGCGCAACGCCACCTCGGTCTTGCCGAAGCCCACGTCGCCGCAGACCAGCCGGTCCATCGGCTTGCCGCCCGACAGGTCGTCGAGCACGTCGGAAATCGCCTGCAGCTGGTCGTCGGTCTCGGAATAGGGGAAGCGCGCGCAGAACTCCTCGTAGGCGCCCTCCGGCGCCTGCAGCACTTCGCCCCGCTGCACCGCCCGTTCGGCCGCGATCTTGATCAGCCGGTCGGCCATGTCGGCAATGCGCTGCTTCAGCTTCGCCTTGCGCGACTGCCAGGCGACGCCGCCCAGGCGATCCAGGACGGCCCCCTCCTCCGCAGCGCCATAGCGGCTCAGCACGTCGATGTTCTCGACCGGCACGAAGAGCTTGTCGCCGCCGTCATAGGTCAGGCGCAGGCAGTCGTGCCGCGCATGCTGGATCTCCAGCGTGACCAGGCCTTCGTAGCGGCCGACGCCGTGCTCGCGGTGAACCACGAGATCGCCGTCACTAAGCGCCGACGCTTCGGCGATGAAGCGCTCCGACGGCCGGCGCTTCTTCTGCGGCCGCGACAGGCGGTCGCCGAGAATGTCCTCCTCGGCAATGACCTCGAGCCCCTCCAGCACGAAGCCGTGCTCGACCGGCCATACCGCGATTCCGAGTACGCCGGCCGGTAGGCCGGTCACGGTGGCATAGTCGGCGACCAGCACCGGCGTCGTGGCGCCATGCTCCTGCAGGAGATGCTGCAGGCGGGTCGCAGAGCCCTCGGTGAAGCCCGCGACGATCACCCGGCGGCCAGCCGACTGCGCCGCCTTCATGTGCTCGGCCACCTTGTCGAACAGGTTCACGCCCTGCGCGGTGCGCGCCTGGGCGAAGCCCTCGTGCCGGCGGCCGCCGAGATCGATCGCGCCCGCGGTTTCTGGTGCGGCATTGAAGGTGGTGAACTGGCCGACCGGCCGGCCGTCGAGCGATGCATCCCACTGCGACGGCTTCAGATAAAGACGCTCCGGCGGCACCGGCTTGTAGTCGGCGCCGCCCGACATCCCGCCCTTGGCTCCTGTCTTCAGCCTCGCATCGTAGTAGTCGACGATCAGCTCATGGCGCGCCTCGAGCGCTTCCGCGATCTGATGATCGGCTGTAACCATCGCCTCCGGACAATAGTCGAGCAGAGTCTCGAGATGGTCATGGAACAGCGGCAGCCAGTGCTCCATGCCGACATGACGCTGCCCGGCCGACACCGCCTCGTAGAGGATGTCCTCGCCGGCCACGCTGCCGAACAACTCGCGATAGCCGGTGCGGAAACGCTCGATGCTCTCGGCCGTCAGCAACACCTCGCTGACCGGCAGCAGAACGACCTCGTCGCGCTCGCCGGTCGAACGCTGGCTCATTGGATCGAACGAGCGGATCGACTCCAGCGTGTCGCCGAACAGGTCCAGTCGCAGCGGCTCGGTCGTGCCCGGCGGAAACACGTCGACCAGGCCGCCGCGCATGGCGAACTCGCCCGGCTCCATCACGGTGTCGGCACGGCTGAACCCGTTCTCGCCCAGGAACCTGGTCAGCCAGGCGACGTCGACGGTCTGACCCTTGCGCAGCGTGGTGGCGGCCTCGGCGTAGAGGGCGCGCGGCGGCAGCTTCTGCAGCACCGCCCCGGCCGACGCCAGGATCACCCGCGCCGGCGAACCGGGCTTGCGGGGCGCCGCCAGCCGAGCGAGCGTCTCCAGCCGCTCGGCCACGATGTCCGGGTGCGGCGACAGACGGTCGTACGGCAGGCAGTCCCAGGCCGGGAACACCAGCACCTCGCGGTCGGGCGCGAAGAAGCGCAGGCCGTCCTGCAGGCGCTCGAGCCGCTGGCCGTCGCG
>CAYZQZ010000220.1:0-6738 GCA_964480235.1 uncultured Reyranella sp.
GACACGATGGAGCGCGCGGCCGAGCTGTTCGCGATCATCGCCGACACGGTCGAGGGCAAGGTGCGCCCCGTGATGGCGCGCTACGATTGCCGCATGATCGCGCAGTACCGCACCTCGGTGCCGCCGATCAGCGAGTTCGTCACCCGCATGAAATCGCTCGAGGGCAAGGACGGCATCCTCTCGGTGTCGCTGAGCCACGGCTTCTCGTTCGCCGATGTCGAGGACGTCGGAACCCGTTCCCTGGTGGTGGCCGACGGCGACAAGGCGAAGGCCGAAAAGCTCGCGAAGCAACTCGGCGAAGAGCTGTGGGCCAACCGCGAGCGCTACGCCACGAAGTACCTGACGGTCGACGAGGCGATGGACCGCGCCGCCTCGCACAACCAGGGCCCGCTCGTTCTGGCCGACCGCGCCGACAATCCGGGCTCGGGTGCGCCGGGCGATTCGACCTTCCTGCTGAGGGCGCTGGTCGACAAGCAGATCGGACCGGCGCTGTTCGGTGTGATGTGGGATCCGATGGCCTTCCAGATCGCCGAGGAGGCGGGCGAGGGCGCGCGGCTGCGCATGCGGCTGGGCGGCAAGTCCGGCATCGTCAGCGGCGAGCCGGTCGATCTCGATGTCACGGTGAAGAAGATCGCGCGCGACGTGTTCCAGCCCTATGGGCCGGTGATGTCGCCGCTCGGCAACATGGCGCTGTTGTCGTCGGAGCATGTCGATGTGGCGATCTGCACGCGCCGCAACCAGACGTTCCATGCCGACGCCTTCCGTGCCGTCGGCGCCGAACCCGCCGACTATCGCGTGGTGATCGTGAAGAGCGCCCAGCACTTCTATAACGGCTTCGTGGGGCTGGCGAAGGAGATCCTCTACGTCGCCACGCCGGGCGGCGCCGATCCCGACGTCACGCGCAAGCCCTACACCAAGCGCAAGACGCCGTTCTGGCCGAAGGTTGCCGATCCCTGGAAGTGACCGGGGCGAAGCACCTCAAGAGCGACGGAAGGCCAGCCGGGTCCAGGTGACGCCCGGCCTGTCGGCCTGGACCGAGGGCGTGAGCGTATTGACCACGCACTGCAGGCCCTCGCGCGCCGCTTGAGCGATCGTCTCCCCGGCGGGCACGTCGAACATGCGGCGTCCGGGTGGTATCGGGCCGTGACGCAGCGACAGAATGAGCACGCCGCCCGGCGCCACCAGCGCCGCCACGGCCTGCATGGCGTGCGCCCGTTCCGCAGGATCGAGATGCATCCAGACGGCGGTCATCAGCACCGCATCGAAAGTCTCATGACGCGCGCGCAGCACGGCGAGGTCCGGCAGGCCATCGGCCAGCCATTCGATGTCCGGCGACGGATGAAGCTTCATGCCGCCTTCGCGCATTTCCTCGACGGGCTCAACCGCCACGACGCGATGGCCGAGCGATGCGAAGTAGGCGGAGTCACGGCCTGTCCCGGCACCGATGTCGAGCAGCCGCGCCGGCGGCTTCGGGATCAGATGCAGGACCTTGCGGTGCACCTCCTCGGCGGGGATCTTCTCGTAGGTCTTGAGAAGATCCGGTGCCTCGTTGGCGTAGCCGGCCGTGCTCGATATCGTCACAACATCGGCTCCAGAGCGGCGCGCGTGGTCTTGCCCTCGACCACCGGCACGACCTCGAACTCGACGACCTCCTGCCAGTCGGCGATCCACTTCTGGAACAGGGTGATGTCGTCGGTTTCCATGAGCTGGAAGCAGCGGCCGAGATCGGCCGTGACGTAGCTCGCCACGAACTTCAGCCCGTCGGGCAGGCCGCGCCCCTTCTGCAGCTTGCGGTACACCGCCTTGCCGTCCTGATTCTTGAACTTCTCGACCACCATAAAGAGCATGTGCCGTCTCCTCGTCGGCACGCTAGCATGAGCCGATTGTTGAAAGAGGGACGCCAATGAAGATCGCCGTTGCCGGCGCCGCCGGCCGTATGGGCCAGATGCTGATCCGCGAGATCGCCCGCACCGAGGGCGCGAGCCTTGCCGCCGCTCTCGAAGGCCCGGGCAGCAATGCGCTGGGAAGCGAGGCGGCGAAAGGCGTGAAAATCGTCGCCGATGCCGCCCAGGCGATTGGCGCGGCCGAGGCGGTAATCGACTTCACCGTGCCGGCCGCCACCGTGGCGCACGCGAAGGTCGCGGCCGACAAGGGTGTCGCCATGGTGATCGGCACCACCGGTCTCAGCCCCGAGCAGTCGGCGGAGATTCATGCCGCGGCGAAGAAGGTGCCGATCCTGTGGGCCGCCAACATGGCGGTCGGCGTCAACGTGCTGCTGTCGCTGGTCGAGAAGACCGCGGCCATGCTCGATCCCGCCTACGATATCGAGGTGCTGGAGATGCACCACCGCCACAAGATCGATGCGCCGTCGGGCACCGCGCTGGCGCTCGGCCGCGCCGCCGCGGCCGGCCGCAAGGTCGAACTGGAAAAGGTCTGGCGCAAGACGCGCGACGGCCATACCGGCGCGCGCCCGACCGGCGAGATCGGGTTCGCCACCCTGCGCGGCGGCGAGGAAGTGGGCGTGCACACCGTCTACTTCGCCGCCGCCGGCGAGCGGCTGGAGCTCACCCATCGCTCCTTCAGCCGCGAGGGCTACGCCGCCGGCGCAGTGCGTGGCGCGCTGTGGCTCACAGGCAGGAAGCCCGGCCTGTACAGCATGAAGGACGTGCTGGGACTTTAATCTTCCCAGCGATGCCCGTAGCGCGGCGCGCGCATCCTGGCGTGCGCCGCCTTCAGCTCGTCGGCCAGACGTCCGCGTTCTTCCGGCGAGAGGAAACGGCCGACCACGACGCGATTGCCGCGCGAGATCAGCACGAGTCGCTCCTCGCTCACCTCGAAACGCAGCCAGTAGGCGTCGATCCGGTGTTCCTCGCGCTCGCCGTCGGGTGAGCGACGTTCGACGATCAGTTCGCGGTCGGTCAGGGTGAGCGTCTCGCGGCGGCGGGCGTCGAGATAGCTGCGCTGGAAGAAGAACCAGAGCAGCCAGACGTCGACGCCCATGAAGCCCGCCACCGGCCAGGCGCCGAGCAGGTACATCGGCAGGCCGACCAGGACGTTGGCCGCCAGCACGCCGCGGATCAGCCATTTGAAGCCCTCGGGCGACAGGCTGCGGTGCGGGCTGAGCGTCGTGGAAAAATGAATGGCGTCGGTCATGCTATGAAGCCGGATGGCCCTGATGAAGCCCGCCCTTATCCCCGAGTTCTTCGCCCGCCTCAAGCGGGCGATCCCCGAGCCGGAGACGGAGCTGGAATACGAAAACCTCTACCATCTGCTGGTCGCCGTCGTTCTGTCCGCCCAGGCCACCGACATAGGCGTCAATCGCGCCACCGGACCGTTGTTCAAGATCGTCAAGACGCCGGCCGAGATGGTCGCCCTGGGCGAAAAGAAGCTGATTTCCCACATCAAGACGATCGGACTGTTCCGCACCAAGGCCAAGAACGTGATCGCACTGTCGAAGTTGCTGATCGAACGGCACGGCGGCGAGGTGCCGCACACCCATGAGGAGCTGCAGGCGTTGCCCGGCGTCGGCCGCAAGACCGCCAACGTGGTGATGAATGTCGGCTTCGGCGAGGCGACCATTGCCGTCGACACCCACATCTTCCGCGTCGGCAATCGCACCGGCCTCGCACCCGGCAAGAACCCGCTCCAGGTCGAACTGAAGCTGCTCAAGCGCGTGCCGCAAGAATATCGCCTGCACGCCCATCACTGGCTGATCCTGCACGGCCGCTATACCTGCAAGGCGCGCAAGCCCGACTGCCCGGCCTGCGTGGTGAGCGATCTCTGTACCTTCAAGGGCAAGACGACGGCTGAATAGGACGGCTTAATAGGACAGCTGAATAGCGGGAGTGTCCCATGGCGCTGCTCATCATCAACCTCGACAAGGTCATCGGCAGCGCCGAGGCATTCCGTGACGCCTTCAAGGAGCAGATCCCCGATCTGCCCATTCGCTTCTGGCCCGATGCGGGCGACGTGAAGGACATCGAATACCTCGCCTTCATGCATCCGGATTTCAGCGTGCTGCCGGCCTTCCCGAACCTGAAGGCAATGTTCAGCCGGTCGGCCGGCGTGGAAGCCTTCATCCAGCACCCGAAACTGCCGAAGGTCCCGCTCGGCAAGGTGGAACCGGCGGGCGGCGATCCGATGATGACCGAATACGTCGTGATGCACGTCCTGCGCCTCCATCGCGACATGCCAGGCTATCAGGCCGCCCAGGCGAGACGGGAATGGCGCCGGGTGCCGATCGTGCGGCCCGAGCAACGGCGCATCGGCTTCCTCGGCTTCGGAATGATGGCCAAGGCGCCGGCGCTGGTCCTGCAGTCGCTGGGCTTCAAGGTTTCGGCGTGGGCTCGCTCGCCGCGACCGGCCGCGGAGGTTCCGCTCTTCCATGGCAAGGATCAACTCGAGGCGTTTCTCGGCCAGACCGACATCGCCGTCTGCCTGTTGCCGCTGACGCCGGAAACCGAGGGCATCTTTTGCGCAGCCACCTTCGCCATGATGCCGAAGGGCGCCATGCTGGTGAATGTCGGGCGCGGCAAGCACATCGTCGAAAAGGACCTGATCGCCGCTCTCGACAGCGGACAGTTGTCGTATGCGGCGCTGGATGCGCTTTGGCCCGAGCCGCTGCCGCCGGAAAGCCCGCTTTGGCTGCATCCCAAGGTCACGATCATGCCGCACGTGGCGCGGCGCCCGACCGTCGGCCAGCTGGTCGCCGAGGTCGCAGCCAACATCCGCAGCCTCAAGGCCGGAGGGCGTCTCCTGCAGGAGGTCGGCGTCTCGCGGGGATACTGATCGGCCAAGCTCGTCGCTGACCAATCCTGTAGCGGACGTCAGCTCCTCCTACCTGGACCCTGGCGAACGCCGCTACGCTGCGTCGGCCTGGATCTGTCCGACCTCGTTATCGACGATCACGGCCGTTTCGAAATAGCGAATGTCGGGCGGCGCGCCGTAGCGCTCCGTGGCCCACGCCTTCCATTCCGGCGTGTACAGCGCATCGGCGTCCGCCCGGCTCTTCCAGAGATAGACGCCGCCTGCGATGCCGTTCTTCTCATCGAACAGGTAGTACTTGCGCACCAGGCCCTTCATGCCTCGGTACTTCGGCGCCGAACCCTTGAACAACTCAACCGCCTTCTTGGAGTCGATACCTGGCGGCAACTTGAAGTTCACGACAGCGGTGATCATGCGGTCCTCCCTTGTCCGGCGGCACGCGGCTCGCGCACCGTCGAAAGCAGGCAAAAGCCTACCAAAAGGAACAAAAGCACGCACGCCACGCCCAGTCGATTGGACTGCGTGTGCGCCGTCACGATCCCAATGGCGAACGGCGCCAGCCAGGCGGTGGCACGGCCCGAGAGCGCGAACAGGCCATAGAACTCGCCCGTCATGGCAGGCGGCGCGAGCCGGCCGATCATGGTCCGGCTGGCCGCCTGCATCGGCCCCATGCATACCCCCAGCAACAGCGCGAAGGCCATGAAGACCATCTCCTGCAGCGAACCGAACATCGCGCGCTGGGCCGCGAGCGGTTCGGCGGGCAGGAAGAACAGCACGCGGTCGGCGGTCACCGACACGATGCCCAGCGCGGCCACGATCGCGCCGCCGGTGGCGATTTGCACCGTGCGCCGGCTGCCCAGCCAGTCGTCGAGCCGGCCGCCCAGGAAAGCGCCGGGAATGGCGAAGGAGGTCAGGATGATGCCGAAGATGCCGAGCGTTACCGTGGTCCAGCCGAAGGTCGCCGAGGCGTAGACGCCGCCGAAGGCGATGATCGCGGCGAGACCGTCGTTGTAGAGCATGAAGGCGATCAGGAAGGTGAGCGCGTTGCGATGCCGGCGCAGCTCGCGCAGCGTCGAGACCAGCGACCCCACGCCCTGGCGCGCGGCCGCGGCGAACGGCAGCCGTGTATTGCCCCCCGTATCCGGCGTGAACAGGAACATCGGCAGCACGAAGAGCGCGAGCCACAGCGCCGACGCGGGGCCGGTCAGACGCTCGAGCTGATGGCTTGCAGTTTCGAGGCCGAACAGCGCAGGATAGAAAGTACCCGCGAGGACGATGAACAGGGCGATCAGTCCGCCGACATAGCCCAGCCCCCAGGCGAAGCCGCTCAGCCAACCGATGCGTCCCTGCGAGGCAATGCCGGGCAGAAGCGCGTTGTTGAACACGATCGACATCTCCGCGCCGACGGTCGCCACCACCACGGCCCAGGTGATCGGGCCGGCGAGGTCGGGCCGGTGCGGATAGGCCCACCACAGCGCGATGCAGCCGGAGGCAAGCATGAGCTGGAAGACCAGAATGAAGGGCTTGCGCCGCCCACCCGCGTCGGCAATCGCGCCCAGCACGGGGCTCAGCACCGCGATCAGGAACCCCGACATGGATTGCGTGAAGGCCCATTCGGTCTGGCCGACGATCGGATTGCCGATCATCACGTTGGCAAAGTAGGGCGCGAAGATGAAAGTCGTGATGACGGTGAAGAAGGGCTGGTTCGCCCAGTCGAACATCGCCCAGCTGAACTGCCCGCGATTCACGACGGCTTCCTTTGCGACAACTGCCAGATCGCGTCGCGGTTGGTCGGGGAGAAGGTCTTCTCCATCGCTTCCTGCCAGGGCAGCCAGATCTGCGCGGTGTGTTCGGCGGGATCGAGTGCGACAGCCGCCGCCTCCGGCACGGCGAAGCCGAATACGTGCTCGGTATTGTGCGTGACGCCGGGCGCATAGCGCGCCCGCCATTGCGGCCAGATTTCGTAGCGATTGA
>CAYZQZ010000221.1:0-6728 GCA_964480235.1 uncultured Reyranella sp.
CGACCGCTGCGGCGCTGGCCTACGGCCTCGATAAGGGATCGGAAGGTCTCTACGCGGTCTACGATCTGGGCGGCGGCACGTTCGATTTCTCGCTGCTGCGGCTCGAGAAGGGCGTGTTCCAGGTCCTCGCGACCGGCGGCGACACCGCGCTGGGCGGCGACGATTTCGACCGCGCCATTGCCGAGCGGCTGCTGGCCGAACGCAAGAAGGACGGGCTTGGCGGCACGATCGACGAGGGCGCGGTCAAGAGCGCCCTGGCGCTCGCCCGGCAGATGAAGGAGCAACTCTCGGATCGCGACCAGACGTCGGGCCGGCTCGAAATCGCGGGCGTGCCGTCGTTCCATGCGCTGAGCCGTGCCGACTTCGACACGATGATCGACGCCCGGGTCAGGCGCACGATCGAGATTTCGACCCAGGTTCTCGCCGATGCCGGCATGAAGGCCGATGAGATCAACGGCGTGGTGCTGGTCGGCGGTTCGACCCGGGTGCCGCTGGTGCGCGCCAGCGTCGCCGGATTGATCGGCAAGCCGCCGCTCACCGATATCGATCCCGACGAGGTCGTGGCGCTCGGAGCGGCGCTGCAGGCCGAGGCGCTGACCGGCGGCTCCGATACGCTGCTGCTCGATGTCACGCCTTTGTCGCTGGGACTGGAGACGATGGGCGGTATCGTCGAGAAGGTGGTGCCGCGCAACACGCCCATCCCGGTGCAGCTCGCACAGGAATTCACGACCTATCAGGACGGCCAGACCGCGATGGTGATTCACGTCGTGCAGGGCGAGCGCGAGATGGTCGGCGATTGCCGTAGCCTCGCGCGCTTCGAACTGCAGGGCATTCCGCCTATGACCGCGGGGGCCGCCCGCATTCGCGTCAGCTTTGCCGTCGATGCCGACGGCCTGCTGGCCGTCGCAGCGGAGGAGCGCACGACCGGCGTGCATCAGCGCGTCGAGGTGCGGCCGACCTACGGCCTCAGTCACGACGACATGGCCGACATGCTCTATGACAGCCTCGACCATGCCGAGGATGACATGACGCTCCGCCTGCTCACCGAGGCCAGGGTCGAGGCGCGGCGCAACCTGCTGGCGCTCGAGGCGGCGCTGGCCCGCGACGGCGCGCTGCTGTCGGTCGCGGAACGGTCCGAGCTCGACGCCGCACGCAACGGCCTTGAGCAGGCGATGGCAGGGGACGATCGCGACGCGATCAACGCGGCGGCCGAGGCGCTGGAGACGCTCGCCAAGCCGTTCGCCGAGCGCCGCATGGATCGCGGCATCCGCGAGGCGCTGGCGGGACTGTCGATGCAGGACCTGGAGAGCCGGGTCGGCGAAAAATGAGGTCGGTCTGAATGCCCAAGATGACGTTCATCCTGAAGGACGGCTCGCACAAGGAAGTGGAGACGCCGCTCGGCCTCAGCGTGCTCGAGATTGCCCATCGCAATCACATCGAGATCGAGGGCGCGTGCGAGGGCTCGCTCGCCTGTTCGACCTGTCACGTGGTCGTCGAGCAGAAATGGTTCGACAAGCTGGCGCCGGCGTCGGAGGACGAGGAGGACATGCTCGATCTCGCCTTCGGGCTCACCCACACCTCGCGTCTGGGTTGCCAGATCCGCATGTCCAACGAACTCGACGGCCTTGTGGTCAAGCTGCCGGCGGCGACCCGCAACATGATGGTCGACAAGTAGCGACCGCCGGGAAGGGGAGAGACATGGCCCGCAAGCTGCGCTGGACCGACGTCCAGGACATCGCCATCGAACTGGAAGAGCGCCATCCCGACGTCGACAACGTCAATCTGCGCTTCACCGACTTGCACAAGTGGGTGCTGGAACTGCCTGATTTTGCTGACGATCCCGTCCGCTCCAACGAGAAGATCCTGGAGGCCATCCAGGCCGCCTGGATCGAGGAACGCGACTAGGCTCTCCGGGGAGCCCTGGAACGGGCGAAATACTCGCGCAAAATAGATGCGGACCGCCCCATTTCCGCCTTGAATCGACTCGTAAGTCGAAGAGCGGGGAACTCATGAGGGGCAACATGGTCCGAACCTGGCTGGTGCCACTGCTTCTGGCAGGCGCACTGGCGGCTTGCGACTCGGGCGCGGTCAAACCGGGCATCGTGAATACATCGACTGGCGGGCCTGTCTCCCAGGCGCCGCCGAACAGTCCGTCGGTCGGTGCGACCGGCCGGGTGGTGTCGATCAACGAAGTCGCCCTGCGCGGCGCGGGTGGGCCGCCACGCGTGGGTAACGGCACCATGCAGGGCGGACTGCTCGGCGGTGTCGGAGGCAGCATCGTCGGCGCCGCGATCAGCAACACGGTCGGCGGTTCGCTGATCGGCCTGGTGCTGGGCGCGGTGGGCGGCGCGATCGCCGGGACCATCATAGAAAGCGGGGGCAATTCCGGCCCGGGCATCGAGGTCACGGTGCAGACCGATGCCGGCCAGACCGTCACGGTGGCGCAGCGCGACGACGGCGACGTGCAACTCGGCGACCGCGTGCAAATCGTGCAGGACGGCCGCGGTGTTGCCAAAGTGATGCGCGAAAACTCCCGGACGGTCGATCGCAGCCAGGCGCCCGCCCCGAACTATGCGCCCACCGCGCAAGGGGCGCGGGCGCCGCGACCCCAGGACGATCCGAGACTGGGCACGCTGAACTGAATGGCCCCGAGCGGCCCCAGTGCGTTCCACCGGAGGATCGTATAAGGGACCGGTGCAACAGAGGAGTGGAGTAGCCGCATGGTGGTCAGATGGGTGATGAGTCTGCTGGTTCCCGTGGCGTTGGCGGCGGCGTTGGCCGGCTGCAACGACAGCGGTGTGCAGCCCGGCGTCGTCAACACCTCGGCGGCGCAGGGTTACCGCGGCGAGACCGGGCGGGTAGTCGAGATCCGCGAAGTGCCGATCAAGCGCGGTGGATCGGGCGTGAATGACGGCACCCTGGTCGGCGGCGGCCTGGGTGCGGCCGGCGGCGCCATCATCGGCGGTGCGACCACCAATTCGGTAGGCGGCGCGGTGGTCGGCGGCCTGCTCGGCGCGGTCGCGGGCGGTATCGCCGGCACCGCCATCGACCGCAATGCGACGCGCCGCGGCATCGAGGTCACGGTCCAGCGGGACGATGGCCAGCGGGTCACCATCGCGCAGATGGATGACGGCGACGTGCAGATGGGTGACCGGGTGCAGATCGTCTACGACCGCAACGGCGTTGCGCGGGTCGTCCGCGACACCGGCCAGCGGCGCGACTAGTTTCCGCCTGGAGCGGGGCCTATATAGGCCCCGAAATGACCCTGAACTCCCTCGACATTGCGAAGGCGCCAGCCAACACGCGCGTCGTCGTAGCTATGTCGGGTGGCGTCGATTCGTCGGTCACGGCGGCGCTTCTGAAGGAACAGGGCTACGACGTCGTGGGCGTGACGCTTCAGCTCTACGACCATGGCGTGGCGGTTGGGAAGGCGGGCGCCTGCTGCGCCGGCCAGGACATCCACGACGCCCGCGAGGTCGCCGCTCGCCTCGGTATTCCGCACTACGTGCTCGACTACGAAAGCCGCTTCCGCGCCGAGGTCATGGACTCCTTCGCCGAGGCCTATGTGCGCGGCGAGACTCCGATCCCCTGCATTGCCTGCAATCGCACGGTCAAGTTCCGCGATCTGCTGAAAACCGCCCGCGAGCTGGGCGCCGAGGCGCTGGCGACCGGCCACTACGTGCGTCGCGTCGCGGGTGACCATGGCGCCGAACTGCATCGCGGCAGCGATCCGGCACGCGACCAGAGCTACTTCCTGTTCGGGACGACGCAGGAGCAGCTCGACTTCCTGCGCTTCCCGCTCGGTCACATGCCCAAGAGCGAGACGCGCGCGCTCGCCGAGCGGTTCGGCCTCGCCGTTGCCGACAAGCCCGACAGCCAGGATATCTGCTTCGTGCCGGGCGGCGACTACGCCTCGGTGGTGCAAAAGCTGCGCCCCGACAGCGTTGAGCCGGGTGAGATCGTCGACGAGGCGGGCCACGTGGTGGGCCGCCACGACGGCATCGTGCGCTTCACCGTCGGCCAGCGCCGCGGTCTCGCGCTGGGAGAACGCGACGGCACCGACAACGATCCGCTCTACGTGCTGCGGCTCGAACCCGAGAGCCGCCGCGTCGTGGTCGGTCCGCGGGCGTCGCTCGGCCGGCGCGACATCGCGCTCGCCGACGTGAACTGGCTCGGCATGGACTTTGCGGGCGCGCTTGCCGTGCAGGTGAGGGTGCGCTCCAGCCAGGCGCTGCGGCCGGCGACGGTGTGGAATGATGGCGGCTGGCGCGTGGTGTTCGACCAGCCGGAATTCGGCGTCTCGCCCGGCCAGGCCTGCGTGATCTACGATGCGGCGACCGGCAGCCGCGTGCTGGGCGGCGGCTTCATCATGCGCGGCTGAGGTAGCGCGGCCGGCTACTTCTTCTTGGGGGGCGGGGGCGGCAGCGGCTTGGTGCCGAGCCGGCACTCGAGTTCAGACTTGTTCAGCGCCACCATGCGGTCATCCTGCCGCAGGCAACCGTTGATCCAGTTCCCGGTGATCAACTCGTCGGTGTTGTAGATCTTGAGCGTGCCGATGCCGTTGGGCTCCTCGTTGCGCCATTCGCCATCGTAGACATCGCCGTTGGCCCAGCGATAACGGCCACGGCCGTTGATGAAGCCGTCCTTGAACTCGCCCTCGTACCAGTTGCCGTTCAGGAAGGTGAATTTGCCATGACCGTTCTGGCGGCCCTTCGCCCAGTCTCCGACGTAGAGGTTGCCGCCCAGCCACTTGTAGGTGCCGCGGCCGTCCATCAGCCCGTCCTTCCACTCGCCTTCGTAGGTGTTGCGGTTGAACCAGGTCATCTTGCCCTTGCCGGTACGCTCGCCTTCCTTGAAGTCGCCGTCGTAGGTGTCGCCGTTGGTGAAGATCAGGGTGCCCTTGCCGTCGAAATGGCCTTTCTTCATCTCGCCTTCGTATTTCTTGGCGGTCGGTTTTCCAGCCAGAATCCAGCGCATCACACCCTTGCCCGAGGCATAGCCGTCGACGCATTCACCGGTCCACGCGACCTGCTCGTTGGACACCGGATAGGCGTTCCACATCTTGCAGCCGGTCTTGGGGTCGGTGAACCAGCCCGGCTGCACCGCCTGGCCGAAGGCGGGCGGGGCGAGCAGGCCGAGCAGGCCGAGCAGGCAAAGGCCGAGCGGCAGCCAGCGAAACGACATGAACTGAAATCCCTCCACGGCGGCAAGGTTAGCCGCGATGCTGCGACGCCGCCACCGGACGGCATTCCTTGACACTGGCGCGGCCCGCCGCATAAAAGCCCCCACCCATGGCTGGGTAGCTCAGCTGGTTAGAGCACGGCACTCATAATGCCGGGGTCGGCGGTTCAAGTCCGCCCCCAGCTACCATTTCTTGGCCCCCGAGGTTCGCTCCCCGGGGGCCTTTCATTTGTGGACTTTCTTCGCCACCTTAACCCCATGGCTGAGCCGCACGGACACACGCACCACCAGACCGACGTCGCGATCGTGGGCGCGGGACCGGTCGGCCTGTTCACCGTCTTCGAATGCGGCATGGTGCGGCTCAACTGCCATGTCATCGACGTGCTCGACGACGCTGGCGGCCAGTGCACGGCGCTCTATCCCGAAAAGCCGATCTACGACATTCCGGGCTTCCCCAGGGTCGAGGCGGCCGAACTGATCGTGCGATTGAAGGCGCAGGCGGCGGCTTTCCGACCCGTCTATCACCTGGGCGAGCAGGTCCGCAGCCTGGAGCCGCTGACCGGCGGCTTCTGGCGCCTCACCACCTCGAAAGGCACCGTGATTCAGGCCAGGGCGGTGATCGTCGCCGCCGGCGTCGGTGCCTTCGGTCCCAACCGTCCGCCATTGGCCGGCATCGAGGCCTATGAGGGCAAGAGTGTCTTCTATTATGTCACGCAGCGCGAGAATTTCCGTGGCAAGCGGGTGGTGATCGCGGGCGGCGGCGACACGGCCGTCGACTGGGCGCTGTCGCTCAGCGAGATCGCAGCCAAGGTCTCGGTGATCCATCGCCGGGACAAGTTCCGGGCGGCGCCGGAGAGCGAGGCCAGACTGAAAACGCTGGCCCAGGCGGGCAAGCTCGATCTGGTCGTGCCTTACCAGTTGCAGGCACTCGAGGGCGCGAATGGCGACCTGAAGGCGGTCACCGCCGCGACACTCGATGGCACCCCGAAGAAGATTGAGGCTGACGTGCTCTTGCCGTTCTTCGGCCTGTCGATGGCGCTCGGGCCGATCGCCGACTGGGGCCTGGCTCTCGAGCGCAACCAGATCACCGTCGAGCCCGCGACCATGGCGACCAGCCTTAAGGGCATCTACAGCGTCGGTGACGTCGTGGCCTACCCCGGCAAGCTGAAGCTGATCCTCACCGGCTTCGCCGAGGCCGCGATCGCCGCGCGCTCGGCCTATGCCCAGATCCATCCCGAGACGCCGCTGCATTTCGAATATTCGACGACGCAAGGAATTCCGACGACATAGGCTTTATTCCGGCCTCGCCATACAGGGGAGTCTCTACGTCACCGGCCTTGTCTGCGGCAGACGGTCCTTCTTGCCGTAGACCGGTGGCGACAACGCATCGGCGTCCCGGCCGGCCCAGTCGCGCTGGCTGACCGTGGCGAGCCGCTTGCGCTGGCCCTCGATCAGGCCTGCGGTCGCGGCTTCGACGTCGACTGTCAGCACCTTGCCGTCCTTCACCACCTGTTTGCCGTCGACATAGACGTGGCGGATGGCGCGGT
>CAYZQZ010000222.1:0-6700 GCA_964480235.1 uncultured Reyranella sp.
AGGTGACGGTGCAGCCCGGCGTCGTGCTCGACCAGCTCAACGCCTGTCTCCGGCCGCACGGCCTGTGGTATCCGGTCGACGTCTCGACCTCTGCGCAATGCACTCTGGGCGGCATGGCCGGCAACAATTCCTGCGGCAGCCGGTCGATTCGCTACGGCAACATGGTGCACAACGTCGCGGCCATCGACGCCATCCTGGCCGACGGCACGCGCGCGCGTTTCGATTCGCGCCGGCCGGAGGACATGCACCCCGCGGTGCGCGCGCTGGCCGACAAGATGGCCGCTCTCGCCGTTTCCGAGCAGGCCGAGATCGTCGCCCAGTATCCAAAGGTGCTGCGCCGGGTTGGCGGCTACAATCTCGACATCTTCTTCCCGCAGTCGGAACGGCCCTACACCACCGACAATTCGGTGAACCTCGCCCATCTGCTGGTCGGCAGCGAAGGCACGCTTGCCGTCACCGAGCGCCTGACCCTGAAGCTGTCGGCCCTGCCCAAGCACAAGACCCTGGGCGTCGTGAATTTCGCGTCCTTCTACAAGGCGATGGAGACAGCGCAGCACATCGTGAAGCTGAAGCCCACGGCGGTGGAACTGGTCGACCGCACGATGATCGAGCTGGCGCGCGCCAATCCCGCCTTCCGGCCGGTGATCGAGCGGGCGCTGATCGGTCAGCCGGAGGCCGTCCTGCTGGTCGAATTCGCGGGCGAGGAGCGGGAGCCCCAGCTGCGCGACCTCAAGCGGCTCGTCGAACTGATGGCCGATCTCGGCCTGCCGGGCAGCGTGGTGGAAATGCCCGAGCCCGCTCCGCAGGCGGCGCTGTGGGAGGTCCGCAAGGCCGGCCTCAACATCATGATGTCGATGAAGGGTGACGGAAAGCCGGTGTCCTTCATCGAAGATTGCGCCGTGCCGCTTGAACATCTGGCGGACTACACGCAGCGCCTGACCGACGTCTTCACCAAACACGGCACGCGGGGCACGTGGTACGCGCACGCCTCGGTCGGCACGCTGCACGTGCGGCCGATCCTCGACATGCGCCGCGAAGGGGCCGAGAAGATGCGCGCGATCGCCGAGGAGGCCTCGGCGCTGGTGCGCGAATACAAGGGCGCCTATTCGGGCGAGCACGGCGACGGGCTGGTGCGGTCGGAGTGGGTCGGCTGGCAGTTCGGGCCGCGGCTCACCAAAGCATTCGAGGCGATCAAGGACGCGTTCGATCCGCAGGGCCTGCTCAATCCCGGCAAGATCGTGCGGCCGAGCCGCATGGACGACCGCACGCTGTTCCGCTTCAAGCCCGGCTATCACGGCATCGACTACAAGCCCGCGCTCGACTGGTCGGCGTGGGACGTCCAGAACGATCCGCTCACCGAGCAGCTCGGCGCGCCGGGCAGCGGCGGCGACCCGACCGGCGGCTTCGCGAAGGCCGCCGAGATGTGCAACAACAACGGCCATTGCCGGAAGTTCGGCGCCGGCACGATGTGCCCCAGCTTCCGCATCACGCGCGACGAGATCCACCTGACGCGCGGCCGGGCCAATACCCTGCGTCTGGCGCTGTCGGGCCAGCTCGGTCCGAATGCGCTGCTGTCGGACGAAGTCGCCAAGGCGCTCGATCTCTGCGTCAGCTGCAAGGGCTGCAAGCGCGACTGTCCGACCGGCGTCGACATGGCGCGCATGAAGATCGAGGTGAAGTCGGCGCGGCGCATGAGCAAGGGCCTGCGCCTGCGCGACAAGCTGGTGGGCAACCTTCCGGCACTCGCGCCCTATGCACGGCGGCTGCCCTGGCTGTTCAATCTCGCAAGCTTCGTGCGTTCCTATCTGGGCTTCGCCAAGGACCGGACGTTGCCGGCGTGGCGCACCGACACGTTCCTGACCACCACCGGGGTCGATGCCGCGGACGCCACTGTCGTGCTGTTCGCTGACACCTTTTCGAACAATTTCGAACCGGAGATCCTGCACGCCGCACGTCGGGTGCTCGAGGCGGCCGGTCAGCGGGTCGCGGTGGCATGGCCCAACATCGGTTCGCGCGCCCTGTGCTGTGGCCGCACCTTCCTGGCGACCGGACAGGTCGACAGGGCGCAGGAAGAAGCCGAACGCCTGCTCGAGGCGGTCTATCCGTTCGTCGCCCGCGGTGTCCCGGTCGTGGGACTGGAGCCCTCGTGTCTGTTCACCCTGCGCGACGAATTCCTGTCGCTGAAGCTTCCCGGGCCGGCGCGCCTGGCCGCGCAGCGTACTGCCGAGAACGCCTTTCTGTTCGAGGAATTCCTGGTGCGCGAGAAGCGGGAGGGCCGTCTCAGGCTCGACCTGAAGGCGCTCGAGCAGAAGTCCGCGCTGCTGCACGGCCACTGCCACCAGAAGGCCTTCGGCGCCATGAGCGCCGTGCAGGAAGTGCTGTCTCTGGTACCTGACCTGAAGGTCACTCCGATCGAGTCGAGCTGCTGCGGCATGGCCGGCTCCTTCGGCTACGAGGCCGAGCATTACGAGGCGTCGATGGCGATGGGTGAGCTGTCTCTGCTGCCAGCGGTGCGCAAGGCCGGAGCCGATACGCTGGTTGTTGCCGACGGCACATCCTGCCGCCACCAGATCGCCGATGGGGCGGACCGTCAGGCGATACATGTTGCCCAGGTACTGGAACGCGCGCTCGCTTAAGGCCACAGTGCGGCCATGTCCCCACGCCCCAGAAATCCCTATTCCAGTGCGGAAATCGACCGCGCCAGCCATGAACGCGAAAACGACGAGCGCATGATCGAACTGGCCTCGTCGGGCGAGGCGCGGTTCGTGCCGATCGACATGGAACGCAACCTCGTGAAGAAGGGCGGCAATCCCGAGGCGGTGTTCCTTCAGGGCATGATGGCCCGCGCCGTCGCGGCGGCCGCCGACCATCAGATCTTCCTGGGCTACGTCGAGGGCACGCCCTATTTCGCCATCGACGTTACGGGCAAGGAGACGCCGCTCAGCGAGATGGGCGAGTTCGTCGACCTGCGCCAGGTCGGAGCGCTTCTGTTTGCGCGCGAGGGCTCGATCCTGGCTTACGCACGCGGCATGACCTACTGGCACCGCCGGCACCGCTATTGCGGCGTATGCGGCGCCAGCACCAAAGTGACGCGCGGCGGTCACGTCCGCATCTGCACCAACGAAAGCTGCAAGACCGAGCATTTCCCGCGTACCGATCCCGCGGTGATCATGCTGGTGCACCACGGCGACAAGTGCCTTCTCGGCCGCGGGAAGCAGTTTCCCAAAGGCATGCACTCGACCCTCGCGGGGTTCGTCGAGCCGGGCGAGAGCTTCGAGGATGCGGTGGCCCGCGAGGTCTACGAGGAAGTCCGGGTGCGGGTGAAGAACGTCACCTATCGCTCCTCGCAGCCCTGGCCGTTCCCGGCCTCCGTGATGATTGGCTTCCATGCCGAGGCTGAATCGATGGATTTCGAAGTGAATCTCGACGAACTCGCCAGCGCGCGCTGGCTGAGCCGCGAGGAGCTGCGGCCCGAGAATCTGTCCAAGGACGGCTCGTTCTTCATGCCGCGCCGCGATTCAATCGCCCGCCGTCTGATCGAGGAATGGCTCGGTCACGAGGCGGGACCTTCCATCAACGGATAGCGTGCCATGACCGCCAAGCTGTTTACGCCCGTCGAACTGGGCGGGGTGACCCTGCCCAATCGCATCGTCGTGTCGCCGATGTGCCAGTACTCCGCCGTCGATGGCAGCGCCCAGCCCTGGCACATGGTGCATTACGGCTCGCTCGCGATGTCGGGTGCGGGACTTCTCTGCTTCGAGGCCACGCATGTCGAGCGTGAGGGCCGCATCACCCAGGGCTGCCTCGGACTCTACAGCGACGAGAACGAAGAGACGCTGAAGCCGGTCGTCGAATGGGCCCGCGCGTGGATGCCCAACGTGAAGCTCGGCATCCAGCTCGCTCATGCCGGCCGAAAGGCCTCCGCCCAGCGCCCTTGGAAGGGTGGCGGTCCGCTCACGCAGGCCGACGCGCCCGACCTGCCATGGACGACCTATTCTGCGTCGGCCTTGGCCTACGACCCCGCCGCCAAGTGGCACACACCGGTGGCACTCGACGCCACCGGGCTCAAGAAGGTGAAGCAGGCCTTCGTCGATGCCACCCTGCGCAGCCTGCGTCTGGGATTCGATCTGGTCGAGTTGCACGGCGCCCACGGCTACTGCCTGCATCAGTTCCTGTCGCCGCTCAGCAATCACCGGACCGACGAATATGGCGGCACGATGCAAAAGCGCCGGCGATTCCCGCTCGAGGTCTTCGAGGCCTGCCGTGCAGTGTGGCCGCGCGACAAGGCGCTCGGCATGCGTCTGTCCTGTATCGAATGGGTCGAGGGCGGACTCACGATCGAGGACTCGATCGAGACGGCGAAGCAGCTGAAGGACCTGGGTTGCGACTTCGTCGACTGCAGTTCGGGCGGCAATTCGCCGGCGCAGAAGATCAAGGTCGAGCCGGGCTACCACGTTCCCCTTGCAGCCCGCGTGCGCAAGGAAGCGGAGATAAAGACCTGGGCGGTCGGCATCATCACCGAGCCCGAGCAGGCTGAGCAGGTGATTGCCTCGGGGGCGGCCGATTGCACGGCTCACGCCCGTGCTTTCATGGTCGATCCCCGCTGGGGCTGGAATGCCGCCCGGGCGTTGGGGGCAGAGCTGCCGCCATTGCCGCTGCCCGAGATCCGCGGCGCCTCGATCCTGCCGTTCCGGCCGCAACCGCCGCTCGCCAAGGCCGCCGAGTAGGCGCGAGCTTTGCCCGCGCGGAGGCGGCCCGGTATCCTGCAGTCATGAACGATGCGACTGCCCCGACGACCGGACCGGAGGCCGGCAATCCGGTACCGAAGCCTGGGCCCGATGCCGCGGCGCAGCACTCCCCCGACCCGCCGGCTCCTGCGTCCACGCCCGGGCCGTCGCTACTCGCGCGGGCGCGCCTTCGGCGGGTGATCACCGTCGGCGGCACGCTGCTGGCGCTGTTCGTACTGTGGGAAGTGACGACCTATTTCGTAGCCTATACCGATGACGCCTATGTACGGTCTGACCTGGTGGCGGTAGCTCCCGAAATCACCGGCCCGATCGTTGGTTTGCACGTGGTCGACAACCAGAACGTCAAGAAGGGCGACAGGCTGGTCTCGATCGATCCGGTGCCGTTCCAGCTCGAGGTCAACCAGCGCAAGGCGCAGGTCGATGAAGCGGCAGCGCAGCTGCAGGTGGCACAGGAAGAACTCTCCTCGGCCAAGGCGGCATTGGCGGCATCCACCTCGGCCCATACCTATGCGGCTCAGGAGCAGGCGCGCTATGCCACGCTCGCCCGCAGTGACTATGCGCCCCGTGCCGAACTCGACCGTGCCAACGATGAATTGCGCCGCGCCCAGGCCGAGATGACGATCTCGCAGGTGGCGCTCGTGAAGGCGCAGACCAGCATCAATGTGCATCAGGCGGCACTTGAGGTCGCGAAGGCCGAGATGGCGACTGCCCAGTGGCGGCTCAGCCGCACCGAAGTCGTTTCGCCGACTGACGGCACGATCACCAACCTGACATTGAGAGTGGGCGATACGGCGACCATCAACGTGCCGATGATCGGCATCGTCGACGCCAATGCCTGGCGCATCATTGCCAACTACAAGCAATATTATGTGCGCTCCTTCCAGGAGGGGGAAACGGCCTGGGTTTGGCTCGACAGCAGCCCGTGGAGTTTGCACCGCGCCAAGATCACGGGTGTCGCGCGTGGCTTCAGCCGCAATCCGCAAGCCCCCATGCTGCTGCCCTACGTGGCGCCCACCACCGACTGGATCCGCCTGCAGCGGCGCATTCCGGTGACCATCGTGCTGGAGGAGCCGCCACCCGGCGGCAAGCTCTATATGGGAGCCGACGCCCGTACCGTGATCTTCCGATGAATATCCGGAACTTCACGCGTGAGGTGCGCGAGGACGTCGGCGAGATCGTCGACGTGATCACGGACACGCTGGGCGGTATCGGACGCGAACTGACCGAGCTGGGCGACGACCCGGCGCGTATCCGGCAAGGGCTGGTCGCGGCGGTCTCGACCATAACGGCGACGACGCTGGCGCTGATGCTCGATCTCCAGTCGCCATGGTGGGCTGCGATCAGCGGCTTCATGTCCCTGATGTCGACCGGTTCGGGCTCAGTGCGCCGCGCCCTGCTGCGTCTCACCGGAACGATCGGCGGCGCGTTGCTGGGTTTCATCATGGCCCGCTGGCTGCCCTATGACCTGTTCGCCTTCTATCTGTTCCTCGGCGCCACCACCATGCTGGGCGTGCTCGCCATGCAGGTTAGTCCGCACGGGCTGGCCTGGCTGTTTCTGACCATCACGGCGATTCTCGTCCTGTTGATGAGCCTCAACGACCCCCAGCTGGCGTTCGAGATCGCCTGCAATCGGGTCCTGGAGGTTGCGGTCGGCGTTGCCTCGGCGATCGTAACCGCCAGGCTGCTGCAGGACTGGCATGCCGAACCGCCGCCGGTCGCGCCGGGCTGGCGACACCTGCTCGGTGCGCAATGGCCGGCCGTGCTGCACGGCCTGCGCTCGGCCATCGCCGTGGTCGCCGTGATGCTGGTTTGGGTCATGTTCGACCTTCCGGAAGTCACCGAAATGGCGATCACGGTGGCCGTGGTCATGTCGGCGCCGGTCGTTGCCGGCAGCAAGCTCGACACGCGTCACGCCGTGGCGCAGCGCTCGATCTTTCGCTTCATCGGCTGCC
>CAYZQZ010000223.1:0-1894 GCA_964480235.1 uncultured Reyranella sp.
CGCCTTGAGGGCATGCCGCCCCTCGCCCTTGTGGAACGCATCCCAGCCCGCCACGTCGGCCCCGGCCCGCTTCAGTACGTCGCCCAGGACCGCCTGGTTCTCGATATCGAGGTCGCGCTTCCAGAACCGCTCGAACACCTCGTCGTTGTAGGCGCGCGAGACACCGTGGACCTTGGCGAAGAGCAGGCCGATGCCGGCCAGCGACGAATCCCAGATCTTCTGCGTGCCGCGGATGGTGAGGCCGACCCGGTTGGCTTCGCGGCGTACGTCCATGTAGCTGTACTTCACGCGACGCCACTGGTGGGCGTTGCGGTTCTGCTCCAGCACCCTGCCTTCGCCGTCGACCTTGGCGCTGCCGAGATAGGTCGGGATGTCGAGCACATAGGGCAGCCAGTCGATCTCGACGCCGGTATCGCGCGCCAGGGCATAGGCGGGATCCTTGGCCAGGTAGGCGTAGGGGCTCTTGTAGTCGATGTAGAGCTTGACGGTTCGTGGCGGCATGCGGGCCTCTGATCGCCGATATACCCGCGAAACCCCGCGGTTGCCATCGCGCGCGGCGTTGGGCAGCGTGCCCGCCAGACCTTCACAGGAGTGCGAAATGGCCGTCGTCGAAACCGAGCGTCACGGGCAGGTTCTGGTGGTGCGCATGAACCGGCCGGAGCGGCTGAACGCGCTCAACACCGAAATGCGCGCCATGCTCGCCGATGTCTGGACGGACTTCCGGCATTCCAAAGAGCTCGAAGTCGCGATCTTCACCGGCACGGGCCGCGGCTTCTGCGCCGGCGAGGACATGAAGGAGACGCTGCAGACCGGCACGCCGGGCGGCACGCGACTCGCCAAGGAAGATCCCTTCCGCGCCGGCAAGCTCGAGAAACCGGTGATCGCCGCGGTCAACGGCTTCGCCATGGGTGGCGGCTTCATGCTGGTGGAGGCCACCGACCTGCGCGTTGCCGTGCCCGAGGCCGTGTTCGAGGTCTCCGAGGCCAAGCGCTGGCTGCTGGGCGGCTACAACCATGGCCACGTCGCCAACCTGCCCTACCCGATCGCCATGGAGATGGCGCTGGGTTTTCGCTTCACCGCTCAGCGCTTCTACGAGATCGGCTTCATCAACCGCCTGGTTCCTGCCGACAGGCTGATCCCCGAGGCGATGTCGATGGCCGAGCACCTGCTCACCCTGCCGCCGGCCAGCCGGGTCAACACCGTGCATATGATGCGCCAGATGCGGCCCGCTCCCACGGCGCAGCAGGAGAAGCTCGCCGATGCCCTGCACGATCACGGCGCCAAGAGCGACCTGATGGAATCGCGCGCCGCCTTTGCCGAGAAGCGCAAGCCCAACTTCAAGGGCTGGGACGATCCGCAGGACCGCTATCGCCTGCCGACGCTCAACTCGGTGAAGTAGGTATCACCTCATCCTGAGGAGCCGCGCCCCTGCGCGGAGCGCAAAACATGAGGGCGCGGCGTCTCGAAGGATGAGCAACAGACGAGGTGCTCGCGCTCACCCTTCGAGACGCGCTCTTCGCAGCCCTCCTCAGGGTGAGGTTGCCAATTAGATCGTCCGGACCGGGTTCTTCAGGCGGCCGATGCCGCCGATCTCGATCTCCACGACGTCGCCGTCCTTGAGATACTTCGGCGGATTGAAGCCGATTCCGACGCCGACCGGCGTGCCGGTGGCGATGATGTCGCCGGCACGAAGCGTCACGCCGGCCGAAATCGTCTCGATGATGGTCGGCACGTCGAAGATCAGGTCGCGCGTGTTGGCGTTCTGGCGCAGCTCGCCGTTCACCCAGGTCTTCAGCGTCGTGTCACCGAGGTCGATCTCGTCGGCCGTCGTCACCCAGGGGCCCATCGGGCAGAACGTGTCGAACGATTTGCCGACCAGCCACTGCTTCAGCCG
>CAYZQZ010000223.1:1994-6693 GCA_964480235.1 uncultured Reyranella sp.
CCGACGCAGAAGATGTTGCGCCGCGGCCGGCCGATCGGCGCCACGAACCGCACCGGGCCCCACACCGACGTGGCGCCGTTCACGAGATCGGCCAGTGGCGCCTGCCGCTCGACGATCTCGAGCAGCGTGCCGGCGGTCTCGGGCAGCAGCCGCACGGCGCGCCCCTCCTCGACCACGGCCACGCGTGTCCCGTTCCCGATCTCCACAGTCGCAAGCTTCACTTCATCTCTCCCCAGGAAGTCGCGGCATCTTATTCGGCGGCATTCGGGCGGGCGCGCAAAATAATCGCCCCTCATTTCGGCCCTATTTCGGGGTTGAAGCGGCTCATCGATCGACCCACGTGCCACTCACGCGATCGAACCAGAAGGAGGCGGCATGTCGGACTCGCTCCAGAAGCAACTGACCGAACTCAAGGCACTGCTCGAAGAAATGGCCTCGACCCAGAAGGACGTCGCAACAAAGAAGGTCGGCGACACGGTTGACCTTCTGGGCGAGGAGGTGCGCGCGCGCCCCGTTCTCGCGTTGTCGGTGGCCGCCCTGGCCGGATTTGCCGTGGCAATCCTGTGGCCGCGCCGATGAGCGAAACGCGGCCTGGTAGTCCGGCTTTGCTGCCACTGGTCGTGCGCTCGGTCGCCCTGATCGGCGCAGCTATGGTCGCCAACGGCGCCCGGCGCGCCGGTGCGACCCTGGCTGGCTACCTCGCGGTGGCCCTGCTGCTGGTGGTCAGCCTCGGCTTCTTCACGCTCTCGGGCTATCGTGCGCTCGCGCTGGCGCTCGGCGACATCTACGCCAGCCTGCTGGTGGGCGGCGCCTATCTGGTGCTGGCGCTGCTCGCCATCATCGTGCTGCAGGCCCACCGCCGCTAGGCGGCAAGCAGATCACGCCGCCAGGCGGCGAACAAACCGCGCCGCTGAGCCGGGATCAGATCACGCCGCGCTTCTTGAAGTCGGCGATCTCCGCGGCGCTGTAACCCAGTTCACCCAGCGTCGCCTCGTTGTGCTCACCCAACTCGGGCGCGATGCCGGGTTTGGCCGGCGTCTCGGAGAAGCGCCAGGGCGTGCCGTGCACCTTGAGCTTGCCGTGCCTCGGATGGTCGACGTGCGTGACATGGCCGTTGGCGATCACGTCGGGGTCGTTCGATGCTTCCAGCATGGTGTTGATCGGCGCCGAGACGATGTCGGCGCCGCGCAGCCTCGCCACCCAGTCCTCGCGCGTGCCCGTCGCGAACAGATCGTCGAGCAGCGCGAGCAGTTCCTCGCGCTTGGCGTCGTTATCGATGATGACGCCGAGATCCTCGAACCCCGCGGCCTTGATGCGCTCGAGGAAGCCTAGCGAACCCATGGCGTCCTTCCAGTCCTCCGGCCCGGTAAGCTGGAAGACCAGCGGCTTGCCGTCTCGGTCGTTGAAAGAGGCGCTGATGCCCGCCCGCTCGCGCGTGCCGGTGACCCGCGCCTGACCCGTGACCGGGTTCTGGTTGCGCCACATCGTCGTGGTGAAGGTCCAGCCCAGCAGGCGGACCAGCGAGCCCAAAAGCGACAGTTCGATCTTCTGGCCCTGCCCGGTGGCGCGGGCATGGGTCAGTGCCGCGAGGGCGCCGCCGAACGCCAGCATGGCCGTCGATTCGTCGGCCACCGACGCGATGCCTGTCTTCATGCGCTGTCCCGGTGTCGCATAGGCTTCGGCGATGCCGCCCAGCGCCTGCGCCATCGAATCGGTGCCTGGCAGATGGCCGTTGGGACCCTTGGTGCCGTAGCCGGAGATCGACACGTAGACGAGCTTCGGATTGATCTTGCGAAGCTCTTCCCAGCCGAAGCCGTTTTTCTCGGCGGCACCGGGCCGGAAGTTCTGGCCGAAAATGTCGGCCTTCGCGACCAGCTTGTGCAGGATGGCACGGCCTTCGGGCGTTTTCAGGTTGAGCGTGACGCTCTTCACGCCGCGATTGTTGGTCTCGAAGAAGGTGCTCCCCTTCCCCGGCAGCACCGTCATGTAGCGCGAGCCGTCGCCACCGTTGGGCGTCTCGATCTTGATCACGTCGGCGCCGAGATCGGCCATCAGCATGTAGGGAACCGTCCCGGCCTGGGCCGTGGAACAGGAAACGACCCTTACGCCGCGGAGCGGCCCGAAGGCCCCGGGATCCTGAGAGTGTGTCATGGCGGAATTTATGCCCCGGCAGAACCGGAGTTGCGAGAGCGCTCTTAGCGCTGCGCCGCCTCTGCGGAACCCGAGCCGCCGAACACCTGCTGGGCCACGGCGCCCAGGCTGCGGCTACGCTCGGTGTCGATGCGCACGGCGGCGGTCATGCCGGCGCGCAGCGGCGGCTCTCCGACATGCGGCAGCAGGCGCAGTTTGACAGGCAGGCGCTGCACCACCTTGACCCAGTTGCCCGAGGCATTCTGCGGCGGCAGCAGCGCGAACTCCGCCCCCGTGGCCGGGCTCACGCTCTCGACGACCGCCTCCCAGGTCGAGTCGGGATAGCCGTCGAGCACCACGGTCGCCTTCTGGCCGACCCGCACGTTGGTGAGTTCCGTTTCCTTGAAATTGGCCTCGACCCAGGGCCGGCTCAGCACCACCAGGGCGAACAGCGGCGTTGCGGCCTTGACCTGCTCGCCCTGCTGCAGCCGCATGTTGACCACGACGCCGTCGATCGGCGCGCGGATCGTGGTGCGGGCAAGGTCAAGCGCGGCGCGCTCGCGCGCCGCCATCTTCTCGCGCACCGTCGGATGATCCTCGGCCGGCAGCTTGGGATCGCCGTTCAGCGCCGTCAGCACGCGCTGCAGCTTCTCCTTGACCGAGTTCACCTTGTCCATGGCGGCGCGGGCGTCGTTCTGCACTTCTTCCAACTTGCTGGTGGACGCCACGCCCTTGGCCGCGAGATCCTGCTGGCGCTGCGCCTGGCGCATGAAATAGGCCGCACGCGCCTCGGCATCGGCCAGTTCGGCCACCGCCTCGCGCCAGGTGGCGCGCAGGGTTTCCACGAAGGTGCGCGCGGCATCGAGTTCGGCCTCGATTGAATCGAGCGCGAGCTTGAAGGGCCGCGATTCGATGGTCATCAGCGGCTCGCCGGCCTGCACCGTCTGGTGATCCTTCACCAGCACGCGGCGGACCTGGCCGGCGATTTCCGGAGAAATCTGCACGATGTGCGCCTTCACATAGGCGTTCTCGGTCGAAACGTAACGGCCGCCCGACAGCCACCACAGGCCGCCCGCGATCACCACCACCAGCGGTACGCCGACCAACAGGAGCAGGCGCTGCAGGCCGAAGCGGCCGTTCCTCATGCCGCCCTCAGCTTGCGCGCCCGCGCCGGCGCCGTGCCGTCGAGGCCCGCCATGTGCTGCAGCCGCTCCTTGACCAGCGCGGCCATGCGCGTGAACTGCGTGCGCTCGGACATCGACAGCGAGCCCAACGCGTCGTCGACGGTGGCCTCGGCGCGCTTCCACATCTTGGCGTGCACCTTGCGGGACTCGGCCGTCAGGTAGAGCCGCCAGATGCGGCGGTCGACGCCGTCGTGGCGTCGCTCCACCCAGCCGCCTTTCTCCATGCGGTCGATCATGCGGCCGGTGCTGGCGCGATCCAGTTCGAGCATTTCGGCCAGCTCGCTCTGGCTGGCGCCGGGACGGCGATAGAGCCGGGTCAGCACCAGCCACTGCGCGCGGGTCAGGCCCATCTCGCGCACGCGGCGGTCGAATACCGTGCGAATCAGCCGGGCCACGTCCGAAAGCACGTAGCCGATGTAATCGTCGTCGTCTGGCCCCAACGTCTTGTCCTGTCCGCCCGGCCCCACCTGAGGCCTCCTGCTGGCAAAGATTGTTGTCTAGGCTACAATAGACCGGTCCATGCCCTCAAGTCCCGCCTCGTCCCCCGCTCTGGGGCCCAGTTCCCCGGCCTTTCCCGAGGCCGCGGAGCCCACAGTCGCCCGCCGGGTGCTGATCCTGGTGATGGTGGTCATGGGCTCGACCCTCTACGCCACCACCCTGCTGATCGCCTCGACCCTGCTGCCGCAGATGCAGGGCACCATGTCGGCGACCCAGGACGAGATCGCCTGGGCGATGACCTTCAACATTCTGGCGACCGCGGTGGCGACGCCGATGACCGGCTGGCTCGCCTCGCGCTTCGGCCGGCGCGAGACCATGACTTGGTCGGTGCTGCTGTTCACCGCGACGACTTTCCTGTGCGGCCAGGCCGATTCGCTCGAGACCCTGATCCTGTGGCGCGTGCTGCAGGGTGCGCTGGGCGCGCCGATGGTGCCGCTGTCGCAGACCATCCTGCTCGACACGTTTCCCAAGCGGCAGCAGGGCATCGTCACCTCGATCTTCGGCATGGCGGTGGTGATCGGGCCGGTCATCGGGCCGACCGTGGGCGGCATGCTGGCCGAGCTCTACAGCTGGCGCTGGGCGTTCTACATGGTGGTGCCGGTCGGCCTTCTGTCCTTCGCAGGCCTGCGCCTCACCCTGGTGCGCGACCGGCCGACCGGCCGCGCCAGCCTCGACTGGACCGGCTTCCTGTCGCTCTCGGTGACCATCGCCTGCGTGCAGCTGGTTCTGTCGCGCGGCCAGCGGCTGGACTGGTTCGAATCGCTCGAGATCGTGTCGGAAACCTTCATCGCCGGCATCGCCTTCTGGATCTTCCTGGCGCACAGCCTGACGGCGCGCCATCCGTTCCTGAATCTGCGCCTGTTGCTCGACCGCAACTACGCGCTCGG
>CAYZQZ010000224.1:0-6693 GCA_964480235.1 uncultured Reyranella sp.
GGTCGCGGTGGCGGGTTTCCTCGTTGGCGACCCACTTGGCGTAGTCGCCGCCCGACATGAAGGTCTGGTTGAACGCGCCGTCGTTCATCAGCTGCTTCCACTCCGGCGTCTCTCGCACCTTCTTGAACAGCTCGACGTAGTAGTCGACGGCTTCCTTCGGCACGCCCGGCGCCATGAACACGCCGCGCAGCATCAGGTACTCGATGTCGAGGCCCTGACTCTTGCAGGTCGGGATATCGGCCCACGACTTGTCGCCGGCGATCTTCTCCTTGACCGGCAGCGGCTGGTTATCGAACACGCAGAGCGGGCGCAGCGAGCCGGCGCGCCACTGCGCCACGGCCTCGATCGGGTTGTTGACCGTCGAATCGATGTGCTTGCCGACCAGCTGGACCGCGACCTCTCCGCCGCCCTTGAACGGCACGTAGGTCAGCTTCTTGCCGATCGCCTTCTCCATGGCGACGGTGATGATCTGGTCTTCCTGCTTGGAGCCGGTGCCGCCCATCTTGAACTTGCCCGGCGGCGCCGCCTTGATGGCGTCGACATATTCCTGGACCGTCTTGTAGGGCGACTCCGCGTTCACCCACAGCACGAACTCGTCGAGAGACATCATCGCGACCGGCGTGAGGTCCTTCCAGGAAAAGGGAATGCCGGTGGCCATCGGCGTCGTGAACAGGTTCGACAGCGTGATGATCAGCTTGTTGGCGTTGCCCTTGGAATTCTTGACGTCGAGAAAGCCTTCGCCGCCGGCGCCGCCTGCCTTGTTGATCACCACCATCGTCTGCTTCATCAGCTGATGCTTGGCGATGATGCCCTGGATGACGCGCGCCATCTGGTCGGCCCCGCCGCCGGTGCCGGCCGGCACGATGAATTCGACCGTGCGGGTCGGCTCCCACGCCGCTGCGGGTTTGGCCAGCAACGCCGCGCTCGCGACCATGGCCGCACCGAGCACGATCACGTTGCGTCGCATTCTTATCGTTCCGAACATTTTCCCCTCCCTAACCCATTGTTAATTATGATTTTTTGGGTATCAGTCCTTATGAATCGTTGAAAGTGATCTTGGCCGGGCGGTACCGGACGGTCAAGGTGACCGCCCACAATTGACGTTCACAACGCGGAGAAGCGGCAGCGCCCAGCTTCATGATCGACAAGCTCGAATTCCTGATCGCTCTCGCGCGCGAAAAAAACTTCGGCAAGGCGGCGCAGCAATGCGGCGTGACCCAGCCGACCTTTTCTGCAGGCATCAAGCAACTCGAGGCGACGCTCGGTGTGCTGCTGGTGCAGCGCAAGTCGCGCTTCATCGGCTTCACGGCGGAGGGCGAGCGCGTGCTCGACTGGGCGCGCAGCATCGTCGCCGACAGCCGCGCGATGCGTCAGGAGTTGCGCGCGCTGAAGCATGGCCTGACCGGCCGGTTGAAGGTCGCCGCGATCCCGACCGCATTGCCCATGGTATCGGCGCTGACCACGCCGTTCCGGGCGCGCCATCCCAACGTCACCTTCACCATCCTGTCTCGGACCTCGATCGAGATCCTGTCAGCGCTGGAAAATCTCGAGGTCGACGCCGGGCTGACCTATATCGACAACGAACCGCTGGGGCGCGCGCGGGCGATCCCGCTCTATCTCGAGCAGTACCGTCTGCTCACCTCGGAAGACAGCCCGCTCGGCGATCGCGACACCGTCACGTGGGCCGAAGTCTCGCGCATCCCGCTCTGTCTGCTGACGCCGGACATGCAGAATCGGCGCATCATCGACCAGCTGCTGCGCGCCGCGGGCGGCACGCCCGAGCCGACGCTGGAATCCAATTCGATGATCGTGCTGTTCAGCCACGTCCGTACCGGACGGTGGGCCAGCGTGATGCCCGAGAAGCTCGCCGACACGCTGGGGCTCACCGAGCGGCTGCGCTCGATCCCGATCGTCGAGCCCGAGGCCAGCCACGCGATCGGCCTGGTGGTCGCCGATCACGACCCGATGCCGCCGCTGCTGGCGGCTTTGGCTGCCGAGGCTAAGCTATTGGCAAATAAGCTCAAAACCTGACTGTTTGGGAAATCGCATCAAATAATATGAAAGTGATAGAATTTTTCTATCGCAAGACCGTACGGCTTTATTGATCATGGCCTCCGTCGCGCCGATTCTCCCTGAAAAATCGGGGCGTTGGAGGAATTCGTGGCAGCAGCGTTGGCGTGGAATGAGGGCGAAGCGCAAAGCATCCTGAGCCGGCATGTCGGCCGGGAAGGCGCCCTGCTGCCGATTCTGCACGACTTCCAGGCGACCTTCGGCTGCGTGCCGCCCGCCGCGGTGCGACTGATCGCCGAGGCGCTCAACCTCACGCGCGCTGAAGTCCACGGCGTCGTCTCTTTCTATCATGACTTCCGCGAGCAGCCGGCCGGCCGGCACGTGCTGAAGATCTGCCGCGCCGAGGCTTGCCAGTCGATGCAGGGCGAGAAGCTGGCGCGCGAACTGCTCGATCATTTCGGATTGGAGTGGGGCGACACCACGCCCGATGGTCGGCTGACCGTCGAGGCAACCTACTGTCTGGGGCTCTGCGCCTGCGCGCCGTCGGCGATGCTCGATGGTCAGCCGATGGCGCGCCTGACGCCTCAGTCGATCGATGAGATTTCCAGCGAGGTTGGGCGATGAGCCTGCGCATCTTCATCCCGCAGGATGCTGCTGCCCGCGCCGTCGGCGCCGACAAGGTCGCGTGCGCCATCGCCGACGAGGCCAGGCGCTCGAACCTCGACGTGGCGATCGTGCGCACCGGCTCGCGCGGCCTGTTCTGGCTGGAGCCGATGATCGAGGTTGAGGCGCCGGGGGGCCGCATCGCCTTCGGTCCGGTGACCCTGGCCGACGTGCCCGGTCTGGTGGCGGCCAGGTTTGCGTCCACGCATCGGCTCGGATTGGGACGGCCCGAAGACATTCCGTTCCTGAAGCGCCAGACGCGCATCACGTTCGCGCGCTGCGGCATCGTCGATCCGCTGTCGCTGGCCGACTATCGCGCGACCGGCGGCTGGAAGGGGATGGAGAAGGCGAGGAGCCTCGGGCCCGCCGCGACCCTGGACGAAGTGACGAAGTCCGGCCTGCGCGGCCGCGGCGGCGCGGGCTTCCCGACCGGCATCAAGTGGAAGACGGTCGCCGACACGGCGGCCGACCGCAAGTACATCGTCTGTAACGCTGACGAAGGCGACTCCGGCACCTACGCCGATCGCATGATCATCGAAGGCGACCCGTTCCTGCTGATCGAAGGCATGGCGATCGCGGGCTTCGCCGTCGGCGCGACCAAGGGCTACGTCTACATCCGGTCGGAATATCCCGACGCCATCCGGACCATGGAGCGGGCCATCGCGCTCGCCGAGGCCGAAGGGCTGCTCGGCGAGAAGGCGAAGTTCGAGATCGAGGTCCGCGTCGGCGCCGGCGCCTATGTCTGTGGCGAGGAGACGGCGTTGCTCGAGTCGCTGGAGGGCAAGCGCGGCCAGGTGCGTGCCAAGCCGCCGCTGCCGGCACACAAGGGCCTGTTCGCCAAGCCCACGGTGATCAACAACGTCCTGTCGCTGGTGTCCGTGCCGGCTATCCTGGCCGAAGGCGCCAAGCGCTATGCCGATCTCGGCATGGGCCGCTCACGCGGCACGATGCCGATCCAGCTTGCGGGCAACATCAAGCATGGCGGCCTCTTCGAGGCGCCGTTCGGCATGACGCTGGGCGAACTGGTCGACGATATCGGCGGCGGCACGGCGAGCGGCCGGCCGGTGCGTGCGGTGCAGGTCGGCGGGCCACTCGGCGCTTATTTCCCGCGCGCCCTGTTCGATACGCCGTTCGACTACGAGGCGTTTGCGGCCAGGGACGGTCTGATCGGTCATGCCGGTGTCGTGGTGTTCGACGACACCGTCGACATGGCGCGCCAGGCACGCTTCGCGCTGGAATTCTGCGCCATCGAATCCTGCGGCAAGTGCACGCCCTGCCGCATCGGCTCGACGCGCGGCGTCGAGACGGTCGACAAGATCATGCGTGGCGAACGCGTCGAGGCGAACCTCGAGGTGATCGAGGACCTCTGCAACACCATGAAGTTCGGCTCGCTCTGCGCGCTGGGCGGCTTCACGCCGTACCCGGTGATGAGCGCGCTCAGGCATTTCCCCGAGGATTTCAAGCGCCCGCGGCTTGCCGCAGCGGCCGAGTAAGGAGACCGCCATGTCTCTCGTTCACGAGACCGACTACGGAACGCCCGCCAGCAAATCGACCGAACAGGTGACACTGACCATCGACGGCCAGAAGATCACGGTGCCGGTGGGCACCTCGATCATGCGGGCGGCGATGGATGCGGGGACGCAGATCCCCAAGCTCTGTGCCACCGACTCGGTCGACGCCTTCGGATCCTGCCGCCTCTGCCTGGTCGAGATCGAGGGACGTCCCGGCACGCCCGCCTCCTGCACGACACCGGTCGCGGCCGGCATGGTGGTAGCCACCCAGACCGAGCGGCTGAAGAAGATCCGCAAGGGCGTGATGGAGCTCTACATCTCCGACCATCCGCTCGACTGCCTGACCTGCGCCGCCAACGGCGACTGCGAACTGCAGGACATGGCGGGCGCGGTCGGGCTCCGCGACGTGCGCTACGGCTACGACGGCGAAAGCCACACGCGGCAGGAGAAGGACGAGAGCAATCCGTATTTCACCTTCGACCCGTCGAAGTGCATCGTCTGTTCGCGCTGCGTGCGCGCCTGCGAGGAAGTGCAGGGCACCTTCGCGCTGACCATCCAGGGGCGCGGCTTCGACTCGAAGGTCTCGGCCGGTGCGCTGGGCGACAACTTCCTGAGTTCCGAGTGCGTGTCGTGCGGCGCCTGCGTGCAGGCCTGCCCGACCGCGACGCTCTCGGAAAAGAGCGTGATCGAGATCGGCACGCCCGAGCATTCGGTCGTTACGACCTGCGCCTATTGCGGTGTCGGCTGCTCGTTCAAGGCCGAGATGCGCGGCGAGGAGCTGGTGCGCATGGTGCCGTACAAGGACGGCAAGGCGAACCGCGGCCATTCCTGCGTCAAGGGCCGCTTCGCCTGGGGTTATGCCAATCACAAGGAGCGCATCCTCAAGCCGATGATCAGGAGCTCGATCGACGAGCCCTGGCAGGAAGTGAGCTGGGACGTCGCGATCGAGCGGGTCGCCTCGGAGTTCAAGCGCCTGCAGGCCAAGCACGGCAAGCTGGCGATCGGCGGCATCACCTCCTCGCGCTGCACCAACGAGGAGACTTACCTGGTGCAGAAGCTGATCCGCGGCGGCTTCGGCAACAACAACGTCGATACCTGCGCCCGCGTCTGCCACTCGCCGACCGGCTTCGGCCTGAAGACGGCGTTCGGCACCTCGGCCGGCACGCAGGATTTCGACTCGGTCGAGCACAGCGACGTGATCATGGTGATCGGCGCCAACCCGACCGACGCGCACCCGGTGTTCGCCTCGCGCATGAAGAAGCGCCTGCGCGCCGGCGCCAGGCTGATCGTGATCGATCCGCGCCGCACCGACCTCGTGCGCATGCCGCACATCGAGGCTGACTACCATCTGGCGCTGAAGCCCGGCACCAATGCCGCGATTCTGAACGCGCTCGCCCACGTCATCGTGACCGAAGGGCTGGTGAACGAGAAGTTCGTGCGCGAGTTCTGCGACCGCGACGCCTTCGAATATTGGGCGGCGTTCGTGTCCGAGAAGCAGAACAGTCCCGAGGAGGTCGCCAAATTCACCGGCGTGCCGGCCGAGGCGATCCGCGGTGCGGCGCGCCTCTACGCCACCGGTGGCAACGGCGCGATCTACTACGGGCTCGGCGTCACCGAGCACAGCCAGGGCACGACGGCGGTGATGGGCATCGCCAACCTCGCGATGGTGACCGGCAATCTCGGCCGCCAGGGCGTGGGCGTGAATCCGCTGCGCGGCCAGAACAACGTCCAGGGCTCCTGCGACATGGGGAGCTTCCCGCACGAGCTGTCGGGCTACCGCCACGTCTCCGACGATGCCACCCGCACAATGTTCGAGAAGCTGTGGGGCCGCACGCTCGATGCCGAGCCCGGCCTGCGCATCCCGAACATGTTCGATGCGGCGATCGAGGGCACTTTCAAGGGCATCTACGTGCAGGGCGAGGACATCCTGCAGTCCGACCCCAACACGCATCACGTCGTGGCGGCGCTGAAGGCGATGGAGTGCGTCGTGGTCCAGGACTTGTTCCTGAACGAGACGGCGAATTACGCCCACATCTTTTTGCCTGGCTCGACCTTCCTCGAGAAGGACGGCACCTTCACCAACGCCGAGCGCCGCATCAACCGGGTGCGCAAGGTGATGACGCCGAAGAACGGTCTGGCCGACTGGGAGATCACGCTGGCGATCTCCAAGGCGATGGGCTTCCCGATGGACTACAAGCACCCGTCGGAGATCATGGACGAGATCGCGGCGCTGACGCCGACCTTCACCGGCGTTTCCTACGAACTGCTCGACCGGGTCGGCTCGGTCCAGTGGCCGTGCAACGAGAAGGCGCCGCTCGGCACGCCGGTCATGCATATCGGCGGGTTCGCCCGCGGCAAGGGCAACTTCATGATCACGGAGTACGTGCCGACCGACGAGAAGACCGGTCCGCGCTTCCCGCTGCTGCTGACCACCGGCCGTATCCTCAGCCAGTACAATGTCGGCGCGCAGACCCGGCGCACCGGCAACGTCGCCTGGCACAAGGAAGAC
>CAYZQZ010000225.1:0-6685 GCA_964480235.1 uncultured Reyranella sp.
GTGCCGGTGTTCAAGATCCGGCAGGCCGCGCGCTCGTTGCAGATGGGTGGCGTCGGTTTCTATCCGCGCTCCGGCTTCGTCCATCTCGACACCGGACCGGTCCGGTACTGGTAGGCCGATGTCGGTCCTCGAAGTCATCGAGGGCGACATCACCCGTCTCGACGTCGACGCCATCGTCAACGCCGCCAATGAAACTCTCCTCGGCGGTGGTGGGGTAGATGGCGCTATTCATCGTGCCGCAGGGCCCGAGCTTCGCGAAGAGTGCCGCGCACTCAATGGCTGTGACACCGGCGACGCCAAGATCACCAAGGGCTATCGACTGACAGCGCGCTACGTCATTCACACCGTCGGTCCGGTCTGGCGCGGCGGCCGCGACGACGAGCCGGCGCTGCTCGAGAGCTGTTACAGCCGCTGCCTGACGATCGCTCAGCAGCACGGACTGAAAAGCATCGCATTTCCGGCAATTTCGACAGGGATCTACGGCTATCCGAAGCAGCCGGCGGCGGAGATCGCAGTGCGTATCGTCACCACCCAGGCCTGGATCGACTATGTCGCGTTCTGCTGCTTCGACAAGGCGACGGCGGATCTCTATCGCGCCCTCATTGCCCGAACCGCTTCGCCGTCTTGAGGTAGTCGAGTTCCTCGGCGGTGCATTCGCGACCCAGCACATCGTTGCGATGCGGAAAGCGGCCGAAGCGGGCGACAATGTCGCGATGCTCGACGGCGTACTTGTCGTTGTCGGGAATCCCCAAGGTCGCGAACAGGGTGCAGCAGAAATCCTGATCGCCGAGATCCTCGCTGTGCTGGAACGGCATGAAGAAGAACAACCGCATGTCGTCGGGATAGGCCGCCGGATAGTTGCGGGCCAGCGAGAACCGTGCCGTCTCGAGTGCCTTGGCGTCGCCCGAAAAGGCCCGCGCAGTCTTGCGCCAGATGTTGCGTGTGAACTGATCGCACAACAGGATCAGCGCCAGCGCGCCGTCCGGCGAGCGGCGTCAATAATCGAGTTCGCCCACAGTCGCAAGTTCGATCAGCGCACCGAACCGGGACTTGATCTCGGCATCGTGATCCGGCGTGCTTTGCCACCAAATTTCACGCTTCTTGCCGTGGTCCGGATGACCGAGCGGCAGGAACCAGAAATCGAGAATGTCGCGGATCGAGACCGTGTCGCTCATGTCGGTTACGGCATGTCCTTCTTGCCGTAGACCAGACGCACACCTGCTTCTTCGGGGATAGGCGGCATGGTCCGGTCCCAGCGTTGCCAGGCGTCGCGCATCTCGGCCAACCGTTCGGGATGGCGCTTGGCGAGATTGGCCCTTTCGCGCTCGTCGGTGACGACGTCGAACAGATATTCGTGCTCATTGACCGCGAGGTACTTCCACGGGCCCGTCCGCATTGCCCTCTGGCCGTTGTGCTTCATACGCCAGAACAGCTGGCGCCCGGAGACGGCGCCGGGATCAGCCAGTACCTTCATCAACGACTGACCGTCGCTCGGATAGCCCGGATGTGGCGAGGTACCGGCGGCCTCGAGGAATGTCGGCACCCAGTCCATTGTGATGGCGAGCTGATCGGTCGTCTTGCCGGCCGCGATCCGGGCCGGCCAGCGCACCACGTACGGCACGCGGATGCCCCCTTCCATCAGGTCCATCTTGCCGCCGACCAGCGGCCAGTTGTCGGAGAAGCGCTCTCCACCATTGTCGCTGGTGAAGACCACGATCGTGTCACGCGCCAGGCCCTTGGCCTCGAGGGCGGCCAGAACGCGGCCGATGCCCTCGTCCATATGGTGGATCATCCGCCGGTAGATGTGAATGTTGCCGCCATCGAGGTGATAGATCGGGTAGCTCTTGCCAAAGGTCCGGGCGAGCTGCTCGTCGTCGCGGGTCTCCCACGGCCAGTGCGGTGCGGTGTAATGCAGGCTGAGCAGGAACGGCTGCTTCGATTGCGCGCAGCGCGAGACGAAGTCGACGGCGCGCTCCGACAGCAGGTCGGTCAAATAGCCGTCTCGGTCGACCTCGTTGCCGTTCTCGAACAGGTCGTGCACGCCGAAGCTGTCCTGGTGCGTGAAATAGTCGACGCCGCCGGAGATCGGGCCGAAATGCTCGTCGTAGCCGCTCATCTGCGGTCCGAAATGCGGCGGGAAGCCGAGATGCCATTTGCCGACCAGTGCCGTGCGATAGCCCGCCTCCCTGAGGCGAGAGGCGAGGGTCGGATGATCGGGCGGAAGGCCAATCACCTTGTCGCCGCGCATGGCGCTGCCGATCGGCTCCTCGGCGGCGCCCCGGATTCGGTACTGATAACGTCCGGTCGCCAGCGCGAATCGCGTCGGCGAGCAGACTGCCGAGTTGGAGTAGCCGCGTGTGAAGCGCAGGCCTTCGGCGGCCATGCGGTCGATATTGGGCGATACCGGCGCGCGGCCGCCGTAGCATCCGAGATCGGCGTAGCCGAGATCGTCGGCGAGAATGAAGATGAAGTTCGTCGGCATGAGGAGAACGACACTAGGCCAGACTCGTGGTCCGGCGCCACTTCCCTGCCGTAGAACGAGGGTGCCGGGACGGGTGCCCGGCTCTCAAGCCTCGGCTTTCAACCCATGGAGTGTCGCAGATGGCGCACTATTCCGAAATGCAGGGCAAGATTGCCCTTGTGACCGGCGGTTCCAGCGGCATTGGCCTTGCCGCCGCGCAGGCTTTCGCCCGCCAGGGTGCCCTGGTCGTGCTCGCCAGCCGCGACGCTCGGCGTGCGGAGGACGCGCTGAAGACGTTTCCGCCCGATGCGAAAGTCTCGTGGATCGGCTGCGATGCGTCCGCCGGTAAGTCGGTCGAGGCGCTGATTGCCGGCGTCCTCAAGCAACATGGCCGCTTGGACTACGCTTTCAACAATGGCGGCAGCATCGGCGGCGAAGACATCTCGCTGATCGGCGACATGAGCGAGGAGAGCTGGCGTCGCACCATCGACGGCTATCTGACGTCGGTGTTCCTCTGCATGCGCCACCAGATTCCGGCAATGCTCCCGGCGGGGCGCGGCGTCATCGTCAACATGTCGTCGATCTATGGTCTGCGCGGCCACGCCATTCCTGGCGGCGGCGCCTATGCTGCGGCTAAACACGGGGTGCTTGGCCTGACCCGCAGCGCCGCCCTTCAATATGCGTCGAAAGGCCTGCGCATCACCGCCATTTCGCCGGGCTGGGTGGCGACACCACCGATTGCCGCGTGGATGAAGAACGACCCGGCTTTCGCTGCGACCATCACCGGCCTGACGCCACGCGGGAGTGTGGCGACGCCGGAGGAGATCGCCGAGGCGGTGCTGTTCCTGTGCTCGGACGGCGCGGCCGCGATGATCGGCAGCCCGCTGGTGGTCGACGGCGGTGCGTTGGCCTGACGGCGGTTGGTTACTTGTCGAGTTCCGCCGACGCGATCAGCCAGGGTTCGTTTTTCGCGGCGTCGGCCCATTCCTTCATCGCGGGCTGCGCGAGGACGGCCGTGCAATATGCCTCGGTGTCGGAGTCGAGCTTGACGCCGTAGGTCCTCAGCCTGGTCACGACCGGGGCGTACATTGCGTCGGCGGCACCGAACGTGCCGAACAGGAAACCCTCATCCTTGGGGAAGGCACCTCCGAAGCGCTTCCGACAATCCCGCCACAGGCCGGTGATGCGCTCGATATCGGCCCGTACGGCCGGCGTCATGCCCTTGCCGACATACGATGCGCGAATGTTCATCGGCATCTGCCCGCGCAACTCGGCAAAGCCCGCATGCATTTCCGCCGAGATCGACCGGGCATGGGCGCGCGCCGCGGCCGAGGTCGGCCAGATGCCAGCTTCCGGCTTGAGATCGTTCAGGTATTCGGCGATGGCGAGCGACTCCCACACTGCCAGCCCGCGATGGATCAGCACCGGCACCTTGCCCGAGGGCGAATGCTTGCGGATCGCCGTCTGGGTTTCCGGCAGGTCGAGCGGTATGACAATTTCGTCGAATTCGATGCCGGCGATCCTGGCCATCAGCCAGCCGCGCAGCGACCAGGACGAATAATTCTTGTTGCCGATCACCAGGGTGAACTCGGCCATGCACTCCCCCTTATTGCCGTCCCTTGCCAGCCCCGTACTCTGACCGGCAATGTCATGCTGTTGCACTACAGATTGGTGAGCCTGTCCATGCCGCTGCCGTTCGTCGATCGCGCGTCTTCTGCTCTTCCCGTGCAGTTAGTTTTACAGCCCAAATGGAAAGCCTGGCTGAAGGAGCAGACGGCTGCGCGCCGTGCATGGCTGGAATCGTCCGGTGTTTCGGGAATGGCGGGTGATCTTTCTGTGTTTCCCGGCCGTGACGGCAAGGCTGCAGGCGCAGTGCTGGTGCTGCCGGCCAAGCCTGTTCTGTGGGATGTTGGGGCACTGGCGACCCGCCTGCCCGCCGGCACGTGGAAGCTCGTGGACACGGCGTCGCTCTCTGCGACCGATGCGGCCGTCGCGATCGGTCTCGGGACGTGGCGTTTCGAACGCTACAAGGCGAAGAAGGGCAAACCCGGACCCAAAATCATATGGCCACAGGACGCGGATAAGGCGCGAGCCACGGCAATCATCGAGGCGATCTCGCTGGCGCGCGATCTGATCACCACGCCATCGTCCGACATGGGTCCGGCCGAACTTGCCGCCGCCGCACAGACGCTGGCCGCGCAACACAAGGCAAAGATCAGCGTCATCGTCGGCGAGGATCTCCTGAAGAAGAACTATCCGATGGTGCATGCGGTCGGTCGTGCCAGCAGCCGCGCGCCGCGTCTGATCGATCTGACTTGGGGCAAGGACAGCGATCCGAAGGTGACCCTGGTCGGCAAGGGCGTGTGCTTCGACACTGGCGGCCTCGATCTCAAGCCCGCGTCCGGCATGCTCAACATGAAGAAGGACATGGGTGGCGCCGCCACCATGATGGCGGTGGCCGCGATGGTCATGGCTTGCAAGCTGCCGGTGCGGCTGCGCCTCTTGATCCCCGCGGTCGAGAACAGCGTGTCGGGCAATGCCTTCCGGCCGCTGGATGTCGTGCCGACGCGCAAGGGCATCACGGTCGAGATCGGCAACACGGATGCCGAAGGACGCCTGATCCTGTGCGATGCTTTGCACGAGGGCGCCGCCGAGAAGCCGACCATGATGATCGATTGTGCCACGCTCACCGGCGCTGCCCGCGTGGCGCTGGGCACCGACCTGCCCGCCCTGTTCTGCAACGACGACACGCTGGCCGAACAGTTGATCGCGTCGGGCAAGGACGTCACGGATCCGATGTGGCGCATGCCGCTGTTCCGAGGCTACCGACGCCTGCTCGACAGCAAGGTTGCCGATATCAACAACGCGCCCGGCGTGGCGTTCGGCGGCGCCATTACCGCCGCACTCTATCTGCAGGAATTCGTGCCCGACGATGTGCCGTGGGCGCATTTCGACATGATGGCTTGGAATAACAGCAGCCGGCCGGGCCGCCCGGAGGGTGGCGAAGCACAGGCGGCCCGCGCTATCTTTGCCACGATAGAAAAGAGGGTGACGTCATGACCTACACGCTTGAACAGCTCTCCAGCGACATAAAGGCGGCGCTGAAGGCCGATCCCGGCAAAGGCGGCAAGGAAGCGGTGTGCAAGCTCGTTTCGAAGGTCTGCCTGGACAAGGAATTCATCGCCAAACATCTGACGCCGGAAAACTGCAAACCGCGCAGGGTACTCTACGAAGATCCCGAAACTGGCTTCTGCGTCTGCGGGCACGTCTACATGAAGCCGGCGCACGGCGAGCCGCACGACCACGGCTCGAGCTGGGCGATCTACGGCCTGGCCGAAGGCGACACCGAGATGACTGACTGGAAGGTTGTACGCAAAGGTGACGGCACCAACCCGACGTTGGTCGAGCCTGAAAGAGTCTACACGCTACGGCCGGGCGACGCGCACTTCTACGACGTCCACGTCATCCATTCGCCCAAGCGCGACACGGTGACCAAGCTGGTGCGCATCGAGGGGGCCAACCTCGACCGGATCAAGCGCTCCAACATCAAGGCGGCGTCCAAAGTCGCGGCCGAATAGACGGCGGCCGGCTCACTCGGCGGCCAACGGCACTTTCTTGCCGCGCATCGCCGCGAACTTTGCGATGGCGCGCGAACGGCGCGCGTCGAACTTGGCCAGCCGGCGCTGGGGGTTCGGGTGCGTGACGTTGTTCGGGAATCCCGGGTCCTTCTGCGAGCCGGCCCAGCCGTGCGCGGCAATGTCGAAAATGATGCCGTTCAGGTCGGTGTGCTTGATCTCGTAGCCGTGGGGATTGTTGGGATCGCCCATAATCCAGGTCGCGCCGACATTGCGCGCGATCTTGCCCTGCTCGACCACGTCGTCGACCCAGAAGCCGATGTGGTGAATGCCGACATAGTCGACGCCGGTGCCTTGCGAGGCCTCATCGCTCTTGAAGTGCAGGATGGCGAGGTTGACCACGCCGTCGGTCAGGAACACGCCCTCGGCCAACTCACCGTCGATCTCCATGACTTCCTGCAAGCCTACGGCATGCTTGTAGAACTCGGCGGTCTCCCACGGATCCTTGACGCTGAGGGCGATATGGCGAATGCGGCCTCTGGTCTGAGCGGTCATCGACGGGCTCCTTTCCATTACTGGCGGCCCATCGACTGTATCAGTATCCCGACTTCGGATCGACCGTGTGAATGAGTGGCTGGCCGCTGCGCAG
>CAYZQZ010000226.1:0-6656 GCA_964480235.1 uncultured Reyranella sp.
AGAACGCCAATGGAATTCGACGTCATGACGCGCGCGACCACGTGGGACAACGTGGCCGACCTCGCCCGCCGGGTGGAGGCCAACGGCTTCTCCGGCATGCTGTTCACCGAGGGCCACCAGGTGCCGTGGATGAACATCGCCGCGGCGTCGCTGGCGGCGCCGTCGCTGCATTTCTCGACCGGCATCGCGATCGCCTTTGCGCGCAGCCCGATGGTCTCCGCCGAGATCGCCTGGGAGCTGGCGCAGAACACCGGCGGCAAGTTCCGGCTGGGGCTGGGCAGCCAGGTGAAGGCCCATATCGAACGCCGCTACTCCAGTCAGTGGGACAAGCCTGCGCCGCAGATGAAGGACTACGTGCAGGCGGTGAAGGCCTGCCTTGCCGCCTTCCGCCGCGAGGCGCCGCTCAAGCATGACGGCCCCTACTACAAGATGAACCTGCTGCCCGAGCAGTGGACGCCGTCGCGGCACGGCCACGAGGACGTCAAGGTCGACATCTCGGCGGTCGGCCCGATCATGGTCCGGGTGGCGGGCGAAGTGGCCGACGGCGTGCACGTGCACCCCATGCATTCGATGCATTACATCAAGAACCGCCTGCTGCCCGGCGTCGCCGAGGGGGCCAGGCGCGCCAACCGGAACCCGAAGGACATCGACCTGATCGTGCCGGTGATCGTGGCCGCCGGCGACACGCCGGAGGAGCGCGCCAACCCGATCCAGGAAGCCAAGACCACGATCGGCTTCTACGGCGCCACGCCCAACTACGCCTTCCAGTTCGACGATCTCGGCTACACCGGCCTGCGCGACAAACTGCGCGACGCGCTGCGCGCCAACGACAGCGCGGCCACCCAGGCGCTGATCACCGACGAGATCCTCGACCAGTTCGCCGTGGTCGCGAAATGGGACGACGTCGCCGACAAGATGATCGCCCGCTACAAGGGCATCGCTTCGCGGCTGGTCATCTATCTCGCGTCCCACTGGCGGGAGATCGACACGAAGACCTTGGCGCGGTGGGGCGAAGTGGCGCGGGCGGTGCGCAAGGCGGGGTGACGGCGGCCTCGCGCGTCGCCGCCCGACCTAATTGCAGTAGCACCCGGACAGACCCATCGGGTTGCCCAGGCACGCCGGCCGCGGATTGCAAATTGTTGGACGTGATTTTTCAGTGCCGCCTCCCTAAATTTCGCCCGCCGCGCCTCCCACGCGCCGACAAGCAACGAGCGACACAAGCCGAGGAGTACGACATGAAGCTATCCCGCCGCCTCGCCCTGACCGCAGGCGCCAGCACCGCACTCAGCTCCGGCGCGCGCGCCAACGGCGAGCCCTCGGTCGGCCTGTTCGAGGGGCTGGAGGAATTCTGGCTGGCGACCGACGCCTATATCTATGGCTATCCGCTGGTGACCATGGAGATGACGCGGCGGATCATGACCAACGTCGCCCAGGTCGAGGGCACGCGCGGCCCGATGGGACAGTTCATCAAGCTGCGCCAGTATCCCGACGCCACCTTCCGCGACGTCACCGCCCCCAACGCCGACACGCTCTACACGACGGCCTGGCTCGATGTCGGCAAGGAGCCGTGGGTGGTGAGCCTGCCCGACCTGCAGGGCCGCTACGCGCTGTTCCCGATGCTCGACGGCTGGACCAACGTCTTCCAGGTGCCGGGCAAGCGCACCACCGGCACCGGGGCGCAGACCTACGCCATCACCGGCCCGGGCTGGAGCGGCACGCTGCCGGCCGGCGTGGTCGAATACAAGTCGCCGACCGCCCTCGTCTGGCTGCTCGGGCGCATCTATTGCACCGGCACGCCGCAGGACTATGCCGCCGTGCACGCGCTCCAGGACCAGTGCAAGCTGGTGCCGCTCAGCTCGTGGGGCAAGGACTACACGCCGCCGCCGGGCAAGGTCGATCCCGCGATCGACATGAAGACGGCGGTGCGCGACCAGGTGAACCGGATGAGCGCGGTCGAGTACTTCACCCTGCTCGCCGAGCTGATGAAGGCCAACCCGCCGGCCGCGGCCGATGCGCCGGCGCTGGCGCGCTTCGCGCGGATCGGCCTGGTCCCCGGCCAGTCGTACGACGCGTCGAAGCTGCAGGCGGATTTCGTCAAGCGCGTGCCGCAGGTCGCCTTCGACCGCATCATGCTGCAGTTCAAGGTCGGCCAGTCGGTCAAGAACATCAACGGCTGGATGTTCGACAGCGTGACCGGCATCTACGGCACCGACTATCTGAACCGCGCCTTCGTGACCGCGATCGGCCTCGGCGCCAACCGGATCCAGGACGCGGTCTATCCGACGTCGCTCAAGGACGCGCACGGCAACGACTACAGCGGCGCCAACAAGTACACGGTCCGCGTCCCCAAGGGCCAGCTGCCGCCGACGCGGGGCTTCTGGTCGATCACCATGTACGACGCCAACTATTTCTTCGTCGCCAACCCGATCAACCGCTACTCGATCAGCGCGCGGCAGAACCTGACGGCCAATGCCGACGGCACCGTCGACCTCTACATCCAGAAGGACTCGCCCGGCGCCGACAAGGAAGCCAACTGGCTGCCCGCCCCGGCCGGCAAGTTCATCCTGATGCTGCGCATGTACTGGCCCGACGAAAGCCCGCCCTCGATCATCGACGGCAGCTGGACGCCGCCCGCCGTCGTCAAGGCGGGCTGACGGTGGGTAGTGTCCTAATTTGAGGTTGTTCGGTCTACCAGCTCGGCAACGCTCCACATTCCCTTCTCAACGCCAGCCGCCATAGTCGGGGGCATCCGCAGGCTCTTGTGCTGGCGCACGAAGTTGTAGTGAGCGAAGTGCAGCGACACGGCAGCCTTCATGTTCTCGATCTTCTTCGAGAAGCCGTTGGTTAACCGCGTGAACCGACGCATGGACATGCGCATGATGAGGTTCTGGCGCTCAATGATACTGGCCGAGATATGGGCCTGTAGGCATCATTGGTCTTGTTGATGAGGCCACCGGCTATCAGCGGGATCGAGCGTCCGATGCTCTAGCGGTTATCTTGGAGGCGTACATCGCCAAAGAGTTGCGCCCTTGGGTACGAACCTTCCCTCACGAGTTTTATCAGGAGTTGTTCCGTTTGAGGGGCTTGGAGTTTCCCAAGGATACAGTTCAGCGCCCTCGGTATTTCGGCCATCTAACAAATGACATTGTATATCGGCGTTTGGCTCCGGGGGCTCTAGAGGAGCTTCGTCGCGTCACCCCGCGCCGACCGGATGGGCGTCTGAAGCACAGATTCCCGCAGCGCCTTACTGAAGACTTTGGCCACCCAAAGCTGCGCGAATTGCTTGCTTCGGAGATAACGATAATGAAGCTGAGCGACAATTACGAAGACTTCATCGAAAAGCTTGACCGCATTCACCCTCGCTTTAACGAGACGATGAAACTTGCATTCCCGCTCCCGGCGAAGGACGACGGGAAGGGCCTTTAGCGCGCGCCGACTCCAAATCCGACCCCGGACAAAGGAGGTGTGCAGTGCGGAAAGAGAGCGCGGTAAAGCCATGCTAAAATGCTCTCATGGGTGTGAACGCCGACCAGCTCAAGCAAGCAGTAGAAGGCCAGCACGGCGGCAAAGCCGTGCTGATCGACGCGCTGCCCGTCAAAGAAGTCTTCCAGAGCCAGCCGGTATGGGAGGGCGTCGTGCACGTCTTCAATCTTGAAGGCCATCCCAAGGCCACCAGCGCCTATGCTTGGTCGAGTCCGGTTGACGGCAGCGATAAGCGCCGATTCTATGCCGTGCTGCATCTAGGCGGCATACGCTCGCCGCTGGAAGCGGTGCGGGCGGCTATCGTTGCCGAACGGCGAGCAGCAAAATGATATGGTTAAAGGCCGCTCTTTTTGGGTTCGCCGCGTTCTTCGCCATCGTGGCGTTGGCTCCGGGGGGCCGCGAGCACCAGAACGTTAGCTCCGTCATTGCAGGCGTCGTCGGTGTGCTAGTTGCGGTCGCCGTCGGCCTTCCAAGTTAGGACACTACCTGACGGCGAAGGATTCAGCAGGCGCCACGCGCGCGACGGGCGGGCCTGGCGAGACTGGAGCGACATCGGCCGGCGGTCGCGCCGGGGTTGACCCTTGCCTGGCCAAAATGCCGGCTTGGTTGTCCCGGCGAGTTCAATCAGGATAGTTCCCTCGCCGATTGCAGAGGGAGCCCCTCATGACTGTCACCATCACGCCGCTCACGCCCGGTTTCGCCGGCGAAGTCGGTGCGATCGACCTGCGCCAGGTCCGTGATCGCGAGTCGCTGGAGGCGATCCGGGCCGGCATGGACAAGTACGCCGTGCTGGTGTTTCGCAACCAGGCTTTCACCAACGAGGAGCAGCTCGACTTCGCCCAGCGCTTCGACGGCACGCTGCATGCCCGGACGTCGTCCGCGGCGATCGGCGGCAACCGGTTCGGCAACGAGGCGCTGGCGGACGTCTCCAATGTCGGCGCCGACGGCAAGATCCGCGACGCCAACGACCGCAAGCGCGCCTCCGCGGTCGCCAACCGGCTGTGGCACACCGATGCCTCGTTCGTCGATCCGCCGGGGCGCTATTCGATGCTGTCGGCGCGCGTGGTGCCGCCGGTGCGGGCCGATACCGAGTTCGCCGACATGCGCGCCGCCTACGATGCGCTCGACGCCGAAACCCGCGCCACGATCGAGGGCCTACGCGTCTATCATTCGATCGTCCATTCGCGGCACGTGCTGGGCTTCGACTTCAGCGACGAGGAGAAGGAGAAGCTGAAGGGCGCCGTCCATCCGCTGGTGCGCACCATTCCGACATCCGGCCGCCGTGCGCTCTATCTCGCCGCGCACGCCGCCCATGTCGAGGGCTGGCCGGTGCCGGAGGGACGGCTGCTGCTGGCCGACCTGATGGCCCATGCCACGCAGCCGCAGTTCCTCTACCGCCACATCTGGCGGCCGCATGATTTCGTGATCTGGGACAATCGCTGCACCATGCATCGCGCCCGGCCGTTCGACGACAAGACCCACCGCCGCGAACTGCGCCGCACCACGTCGCTCGATCTGCCGCTGCCGGTTCCGGCGTAGGCATCCGGCCGGCGCACAGCCGGAAGACTCTGTTCCTATCTGATCTGGAAGGCGGTCAACTTCTTTCCGCGCTTGAGTTGATCGCGCAGCCAGCGGGGCTGCAATCCACGACCTGCCCAGGTTTCGGTCCGGTTCTCAGGGTTGCGGTATTTCGGCTTCAGCTTTCGCCCCTTCAAGGCGTGACCGCGCCGTCGCGCCGACGGTGACTTGGCTGCGGCCACCTTCTGCAGCAGCCTGGTCAACTCGCGGCGATCCTTTATGTCGAGACGCCTCAGCGCCGCATCGATTCTTGCCCGCAGGGCAATCAATTGCCCATACGACATCGAACGCATTTTCTTCATGCCTGGTCACCAAAGCATCACATCGAGGATCGGCGCTTTTAGGCGTTGTCACGGGCCGAAACAATACCGAAGCGCCGAATGCGCCATTCTTTGTCAATTGGACGACAAACTCCGGCGCAAAGTCGCATTTATTCCATAAACCAGGGTAATGGCGGCGCCGATCAGGAAGCCGGTGCCATAGCTGCCGGTCAAGGTCAGCGCGCCGCTGAACAGCAGCGGCAGGACCAGCGCGCCGGCATCGCCGAACGACAGCACCGCGCCGGTGGTCGCGCCGATCCGGCCGGCGGGGGCGAGGCGCGCCACTTCGGCCAGCAGCACGCCGTGCCACGAGAGCGCCGTCAAACTCATCGCGGTGGCGGCGAGCACGGCGGCCCAGGTCGGCCAGCTCGCCGTGACGAGGGCCGTCAGCACCGCGGCGCCCGCCATGCCGAGCGCGAGCAACGCCAGCAGTGTCGCAGGCCGGATCAGGCGAGAGGCGAGCCAGCCCCAGAAGATGCGGCCGGGCACGGCGACCCCGACGGCGATCGCGAACACCCACCCCGCCCGCTCCAGCTCGTAGCCGAGGCCGCGCACCAGGTAGAGCACGAAGAACCCGGTGAACAGCGTCTGCAGGCCGACGAAGGCGAACATGGCGAGGCACAGCGCGCGCAGCGCGGGCTCGCGCAGCACCGAGACGAGATTGGCGCGGATATCAGCCGGCGACAGCGCATGGCCGGGTTCGCGGTCGACGTCGAAGGGCGCGCGCAGGGGCTGCAGCGCCACCACGGACGAAAAGCAGATCGCCGCGACCGCGAGCAGCGCCACCCGCCAGTCGAAGGCCACGACGAGCGCCGGTGCCAGCACGCCGCCCAGCATCAGCCCGGCCGGCACGCCGGTCTGCTTGATGGAGAAGATCAGCGGCGCGATCTGCCGAGGTGCCAGGCGGCCGAGCAGGTGCGAGCTCGAGGGCGTCGAGATCGCCTGCCCCAGGCCGCCCACGAAGGCGCCGAATGCGAACAGCGGCAACCAGCCCGACGCCACCGAGGCGAGGCCCAAGCCCAGCGCCGCCATGCCGACCTGGGTCATGCGCAGCGCGCCGTAGCGGACGATGAAGCCGCCGCAGGCGAGCGTCGTGAGGAAGCCCGCCACGGCCTGGATCGCGAGATAGACGCCGACCAGGGCGGCATCGACGCCGATGTCGGCGATGATCGCCGCGGCGATCAGGGGCACGGTCGAGCGCCCCGCCGTTGCCAGCGTCTGCTGCACGGTCATGGCGCCCAGCGCGAGGTAGAGGCCGTTCATTACGCTGCGAAA
>CAYZQZ010000227.1:0-6636 GCA_964480235.1 uncultured Reyranella sp.
GTTCTTCCTGACCGCCGACTACGCCTTCGGCGATGCACTGGAACGCGACGTTACAGCGGTCGTCACCAAGTCAGGCGGCAAGGTGATCGGTGGCGTCAAGGCGCCGATCAACACGCAGGATTTTTCGTCGTTCCTGCTGCAGGCACAGGCCTCGAAGGCGAAGATCATCGGTCTCGCCAATGCTGGCGGCGACACGATCAAGTCGATTCAGCAGGCGGCCGAGTTCGGCATCGTCAAGGGCGGCCAGAATCTGGCAGGCCTTCTCGTCTTCGTTTCCGACATCCACTCGCTGACCCTCGACCGTGCGCAGGGCCTGCGGCTCACCGAAGCCTTCTATTGGGACCTCAACGACAAGACCCGGGCCTTCTCGAAGCGCTTTGCCGACAAGTTCAAGGGCAAGATGCCGACGATGGTTCAGGCCGGCTTCTACTCCGCCACCCTCGCCTACCTGAACGCGGTCAAGGCGGCCGGCACCGACAACGCCGAGAAGGTCATGGCGCAGATGAAGGCGACCAAGTGGGACGATCCGGTCTTCGGCAGGAGCTATATCCGCGAGGATGGCCGCAAGATGCACGACATGTACCTCTTCGAGGTCAAGACGCCCGCCGAATCGAAGGGTCCTTGGGACTACTACAAGCTGCTCGCCACCATCCCGGCCGAGGAAGCCTTCCGGCCAATGGACCAGGGCGGCTGCCCGATGATCAAGAAGTAAGGAACACACCGCAGGGAGGCGCATCATGGCCCAGTCATCGAACATCTTCGTCGGTGTGGCCGGCTACTTCGGCAAGCCCGACCACACCGGCAAGGTGGGCGTGTTCAAGCGCCCGGCCGCGGGCGGTGACTGGCGCCATGTCCTCGGCGACGTGGAGGCCTACACGGTGTTCGTCCATCCCGCCGATCCCAACGTGATCCTGGCGGGCACGTCGGACGGCGTGTGGCGCAGCACCGATGCCGGCTCGACTTTCAAGCGGGCCGGCTTCCCCGACAAGGGCAAGCAGGTGTGGTGCTTCATGGTCGATGCGCGCGATCCCAGACGCATCCTGGCCGGCGCCTCGCCAATCGATGTCTATCGCAGCGACGACCAGGGTGCGTCGTGGCGCAAGCTCGCGACGCCCAGGATCGCCACGCACTGCACCGGTCCCTTCGCCTCGCGGGTAATGCGGCTGGCGCAGAATCCGAAGAACCCCGACGAGATCTTCGCCGCGCTGGAGATCAACGGCGTTATGCGCAGCACCGATGGCGGCGAGACCTGGACGGATTGCAGCGAGGGGTTGATCAAACTCGCCGAACTGCCGCATCTCAAGAGCAAGATCGTGAGCGACACCACCGCCGAGGGCATGCTCGACGGCCATGCCGTGACGATCGATCCGGCTGCGCCAGACCAGCCGATCCTGGCGCTGCGGATGGGCCTGTTCCGGACCCCCGACCACGGCAAGACCTGGCAGGACATGGAGGTCGGCCGCTTTTCGCCCACCACCTACGGCCGTGACGTGAAAGTCTCGCCGAGCGAGCCCAAGACGCTCTACGCGGCGCTCTCGGTGGCGGCGGCCAGCCACGATGGCGGCCTTTACCGCAGCGAGGATGGCGGACAGACCTGGAAGCGCTTCGACAAGGTCCAGGTCCACGGCACGATCATGTCGATCGGCTTGCACCACAGCGATCCCAAGCAGGTCTATATCGGCGCCCGCTACGACGGCGAGGTGTTCGGCACGCAGGATGGCGGCGCCTCCTGGCAGGCGATGCCGTTGCCCGGCGAGGTTCAGCACATCTACGCCGTCGCCTGCGGCTGAAAGCCGGCGGGCCCGGCGCCCTTAGACCAGCCGAGGACTGTCTTCAAAGCGTCATGAGGGTTACCCGATAACCCTCTGATAACGTTTGTTATTCATCGTTCGTGCAATGTGAAAATTGCTGCAATCGATACGTTTCAGCCTCTCGGACATTTGTCTGAATTCGCTATAATGTGAAACGTTAATACTGCGTCTTAATGCTTTGAATAACAGTTAATTGTTTCGGAGATACTTCCATGCTGTCCATCTTCCGCAAGCTCATGAAGAACGACCAGGGTGCCACCGCGATCGAGTACACGCTGATCGCTTCCCTGATCGCCGTCGCCGCCATCACCGCCATGAAGACAGTCGGTGGCAAGGTGACCAACGTTCTGACGAACGTCGGCAACTCGATGACCTGATCGATCCGACGATCAACGAAAAGGCGGGCACTTCCCACGTGCCCGCCTTTTTTGTTGCCCCCGACTTTGGACTTGGCCGGACGCGCCCCCCTGTCACTTGCAGCGGAACAGGACCCGGTAGTTGATGTCGGCCTGCAGGCCCGCGAGGATTTCCTCGTAGGGGCGGCCCTTGCAGGTCTGTTCCATGTAACGCTTGGAAACTTCCCGCGCCCGTATCTGCTCCAGCTCGGGGTCGGGGTTGTAAACCAGTGTCGCCCGCACGATCAGCATGCGGTATTCGTCCGGCGTGCCGGTCGAGCCGATCCTGACCTCGAACAGGCGGCCGTCGACCTTGACCTGTTCCACCTGGGTGCCGTCGAGCGTGCCTTTTGAATAGCAGGCGCCAAGCAAAAGGCACCCCGCGGCCAGCGCCGCGATCCTCGCCAGCACGCCTCTTCGATCGCCGATCGATTTCATCTGTCGATCCCCCATCCCATTCACCAACCGAGATCGCGCTTGATGCGCGCGGCCACTTCGAGATGCCGTTCGTGATCGCCGGCGAAGCGGAGCATCAGGTGCGTGGCGCCGGCGTCGGCGTAGCTCTTGATCCAGGCCGCCGCGCTCGCGGCCGGGCCGCCGAAACAACGCTGGCGGGCCCGCATGGCCGGCGCCGGCACCCCGTAATAGTTCGCCAGATAGGAATCGATCCGGGCGTCAGCACGCGCCGCATCGTCGTCGACCGCGAGCGTGAGGTACATGGCGCCTTCGATCGCCTTGCCGTCGCGACCGGCAGCGCGGGCAGCCGCCCTCACCTCCTCAATCTGCGCCGGATACTCCTCGGGCGTCGGCAGGTTGGGGAACCAGCCGTCATAGAGCCTCCCCGTGCGCTCGCGCCCGGCCGGCAGGCCGCCGCCGAACCAGATCGGCGGACCGTCCGGCCGATGCGGGGTCGGGCCGACCGTTCCCTGCGTCACCTTCCACAGCCCGTTCCAGTCGACCGGCTTGCCGGTCCACAGCGCCTTGCAGAGCCGCATCGCCTCGTTCATGCGCCCGACCCGCTTTTCGAACGGCACGCCCATGGCCTCGAATTCGCGGCGGATCGCCGGCATATCGGCGGCGATGCCGATGCCCAGAATCAGGCGGCCCTCGGAGATGCGATCGACTGTCGCCACCTGGTGCGCCAGCAGGACCGGATTGCGCAGCGCGGGCAGGAGAACCGCCGTGCCGAGTTCGGCCTTCTTCGTGCGCGCGGCGACCGCGGCCAGCAGAGTCAGCGGATCGTGGCGCGGCCGCGCGGTGACCGAATCGCCCACCCAGATCGAGTCGAAACCCAGCTGCTCGGCACGTTCGGCCAGGGCTAGCAGCGAGCCCGTTTCATGGTGGTTCTCCATGACGCGTTCGCGCGTGGGCAGCAGATATCCAAGCTTGGGCATTTTCGTTCCTCCGCCATCGCACATAGCATGGCAGCAGGACGATTTCCCGGCGCGCCATGGCGTCCCCTACGGGATTCGAACCCGTGTTACCGCCGTGAAAGGGCGGTGTCCTAGGCCTCTAGACGAAGGGGACGAGGCGGCGGTAGGCCGGTGCATGTAGCGGCAGAACCCCGCGAAATCAATACGGTCAAATCACCCTGAAAGGACGGATCCGGCCGCCGACGCCACGTCGTCGATCTGCAGCCGCACCGATTCCCGGCCGTTGTAGCGGTCGATCCGCAGGGCGCCTGCAACATGAAGGATCGGCTTGGCCATATCGAGCAGGGCCGGGCCGACCGCAGTCTGCGCGGCTCGGAAGGCGATGGCCTCGATGCGACCCCGCTCCTGCCCCACCAGCGTGCATCGAACATGTCCCTCGCCCACCGGCTGGGCGTAGTTCACGCGCACGCCTGGCAGCGCGAAGCGCGGCAGCGCGTTGCCGGCCCCGAACGGGCCCGCGCGTTCGATCATCGTCACCAGGTCCTGGGTCGCCGCGGCCGGTGCGAGCGCGGCATCGATGCCGAGTTCGCGCACGGCAGGTGCCGCTCCGAGCTGCGGCGCGATCCGGTCATCGAGGAACTTCGCGAGATCGGGCAGCGCGATGCGTGCAACCGTGAGGCCCGCGGCCATGGCGTGGCCGCCGCCATTCACCAGCAGCCCCTCCTGCCGCGCCGCGATCACCGCCGCGCCGAGATCGACGCCGCGCACCGAGCGGCCGGACCCCTTGCCCAGTTCGCCATCCATGCCGATCACGAAAGCCGGCCGACCGTAGCGTTCGACCAGGCGGCTGGCGACGATGCCGATCACGCCGACGTGCCAGCCCTCGCTTTCCACCAGGAGCACCGACGGCAGCGCCTTGCGGTCGGGTCCATAGAGGCCCTCGACGCGCGCGATCGCCTGGTCGAGCACGTCGCGTTCGATGGCGCGGCGTTCGGCGTTGAATTCGTCGAGACGCAACGCGAGCGCGCCGACCTCGGCGGTGTCGTCGCTGGCCAGAAGCCGCGCGCCGAGATCGGCCTGCCCGACCCGGCCGCCGGCATTGACCCGCGGCCCCAGCATGAAGCCCAGATGATAGGCGCCCGGCTCCTCGCGCAGACGCGCCACGTCGGCCAGCGCCGCCAGTCCGGCATTCCCGCGCTGACGCATCACTTGCAGCCCCTGGCGCACCAGCGCGCGATTGACGCCGGTCAGGGGCACCACGTCGCACACCGTGCCGAGTGCCACGAGGTCGAGCCACTGCCGCAGATCGGGCTCCGGCCTGCCGTCGCCATACCAGTTGGCCGCCCGCAGGGCCCGGTTGATGCCGACGGCGAGCAAGAACGAAACACCGACCGCGGCGAGCTGCTTGTGCGGACTGTTGTCGTCGACCCGGTTGGGATCGACCACGGCGATGGCCTGGGGCAGCGCGATCTCGGCCTGGTGATGATCGATCACGATCATGTCCAGACCGACCTTGCGGGCTTCGGCGAGCGGCTCGTAGGCGGTTACGCCGCAATCGACGGTGACGACCACGCCGGCGCCCTGTTCCTTGAGCTTCAACAATGCGGGGGCATTGGGACCGTAGCCTTCCTTGCGCCGGTCGGGGATATACACGCCGATATTGGCGCCAACCGCACGGAAGAAGCGCTGCAGCAACGCCGCAGAAGTGGCGCCGTCGACATCGTAGTCGCCGAACACGACGATCTTCTCGCCGGCCTTCACCGCCCGGACCAGCCGCTCGACGGCGGTATCCATGTCCCTGAGATGCGACGGATCGGGCAGGAACTTGCGCAGGGTCGGCTCGAGAAAGTCGGGCACCGCTTCGAGGTCGACCTCGCGCGCCGCCAGCAGCCGGCAGATCGCGTCGGGCAGGCCATGACGCTGCGCCATGGCCATGGCCAGCCGCTCGTCGGCCAGCCGCGCAGCCCAGCGGCGGCCGGTCAGCGATCTTTCGACATTCAGGAAGGCGGCGCGCTGGTGGCGCGCTTCGGCGGTCATGGCCCTCTATAGCCCAATCGGCTGGGGAGCGTTCCGGCCCCTACCAGCGCCATTCGAACGGCCAGATCCGCAGCACGCCGATATTGATGCGCCGCGCCGTGGCGCCGCCGATCAGCAGGGTGAGTGAATGGCCGTCGGTCTCGACCTGCAGGCTGCGCCGCACGCCGGGGCAATGCGCCGCGTCGGGGTAGCCGGTTACGGCGAGCCGGCGATTGACCTCGATCGCATCGACCCAGGCCTCCTCCGACAAGGCGATCTGGTAGCGCCCGGCCGACAGGCTCTCGATGGTAACGACTCCGCCCTGCCCGCCGTCGCTCGCCCGCTCCGGCGCCACCGGATAGATGACGTCGGCGACCGGCTTCAGCACCAGGCCGAACACGCCCTCCTTGGGCAACGACTGCTGGTCGCGCACCACCGGAATCGGCTCGTCGAACAGATTGATGGAATGGCCGATCGACCAGGAAAAACTGCGACAGGATCCTTCCTGCGCGGCCGCAGGGGCCGCGGCACAGAAGGCGAGGACACAGGCGGTCAGCCGAGCCTGCATCCTCCGATCATGATCAAGCCCAGCTCGGAAGACCAGTCTTGATCGAGAAATTGTGGTGGGCGGAGATCCAGCGCACCGTCCCGGTCTTGGAGCGCATGACGATCGAGTGGGTCTCCGCACCGTTGCCGAAGCGGCGCACGCCCTTCAGCATCGATCCCGAGGTGACGCCGGTTGCCGCGAACATCACGTCGCCCTTGGCCATCTCGAGCATCGAGTACTTGCGATTGAGATCGGTGATGCCCCACTTCTTGGCGCGGGCCCGCTCGTCGTCGTTGCGGAACAGCAGGCGGCCCTGGATCTGGCCGCCGATGGCGCGCAGCGCCGCCGCCGCCAGCACGCCTTCCGGCGCGCCGCCCGAACCCATGTACATGTCGATGCCGGTGTCTGGATCAGTGGTGGCGATGACGCCCGCCACGTCGCCGTCGGTGATGAGCTTGATGCGCGCGCCGGTCGCGCGCACGGCGGCTATCAGC
>CAYZQZ010000228.1:0-3996 GCA_964480235.1 uncultured Reyranella sp.
GGCCGCGTCACCAACATCACCGACTACGGCGCCTTCGTGGAGCTGGAGCCGGGCGTCGAGGGGCTGGTCCACGTCTCCGAGATGAGCTGGACCAAGAAGAACGTGCACCCGGGCAAGATCGTTTCGACCTCTCAGGAAGTCGAAGTGATGGTGCTGGATGTCGACATGTCCAAGCGCCGCATTTCGCTCGGCCTCAAGCAGTGCATGGCCAACCCGTGGGAGAGCTTCGCCGAGAAGTATCCGGCGGGTACCGAGCTCGAGGGCGAGGTTCGCAACATCACCGAGTTCGGCTTGTTCGTGGGCCTGCCCGGCGACATCGACGGCATGGTCCATCTCAGCGACCTGAGCTGGGACAAGGCCGGCGACGAAGCGATCCGCGACTACAAGAAGGGCGATCAGACCAAGGTGAAGGTGCTCGACGTCGACATCGACAAGGAGCGCATCTCGCTGGGCATCAAGCAGCTCGCCAACGACCCGTTCGAGAAGGTGAACGCTGTAGCCAAGAAGGGCGACGTGGTCACCGTCATCGTCGCGGGTATCCAGGACAACGGCATCGACGTCACGGTGCAGGACGGCATCCCGGGCTTCATTCGCAAGTCCGAGCTCAGCCGCGACCGCTCCGAGCAGCGTCCCGACCGGTATGCCATCGGCGACAAGCTCGATGCCAAGATCACCAACATCGACAAGGCCTCGCGCCGGGTCGTGCTGTCGGTCAAGGCGCGCGAGCTCGACGAAGAGAAGAAGGCGATGGCCGACTTCGGCTCGTCCGACTCGGGCGCGAGCCTGGGCGACATCCTGGGTGCTGCTCTTAGCAAGGCCCAGAAGAAGGACGACGAGTAGGTCGTCTGACGCGAAATCAAGGAATGAAGGCCGATCCCGGGGGATCGGCCTTTTTCTTGGCAAAACGGACGGTAAATCGGCCTTCCCGGCCCGTTTGCAGGGGTTTTGTCGGGTTTCGGGGCGCTTTTCTTTTGGTTTCAAGCACTTAGTTGTCGAAGGCCGGTTATTGCGCTATTATTGCGCCAATGACCAAGTCGGAGCTGATTGCCCGCCTGGCGGCTAAGAATCCCCATCTCTATCAACGGGATGTCGAGCGGATTGTCGCCACGGTCTTTGACGAGATCTCCAAGGCCTTGGCAACAGGCGATCGTGTGGAGTTGCGCGGCTTTGGCGCTTTTTCGGTCAAGAAGCGCGACCCCCGCACGGGCCGAAATCCGCGCACCGGAGAGCAGGTCGCCGTGGCTTCCAAGCGCGTGCCTTATTTCAAGACCGGCAAGGATCTTCGTGACCGGCTGAATAAGGAAGCGCAGCGGGCAGCCGGTGCTGCACCTGCGGCAGCGGAAGACAAGAAGCCTGCCTGATCGCGCTTCGCGGCGCGCCGCCCCCTTCCTTTCCTGATGCGCCTCTTGCGGCGAGCGGTCTCTCGCTTCGGTCGGGGCCCCTGTGCCATGCTCGCGCCGCATGAAAGTCCTGAGCCGTGCCCTGTTCGTGCTGTTCATCGTGCTCGGCATGCTGGTTGCCGTGAGCAACATGCAGCGCGTCGAGGTCGAACTGTGGCCGCTGCCGGAGAAGATCGTCCTGCCGCTCTACCTGCTGATCGTCGCCATCTTGCTGATCGGGCTCGTGGCCGGACTCGTCCTCGGCTGGTGGATTGGCCGGCGCCATCGCCGCATCGCGCGTGAGCGTACGGGCGAGGCGGCGCGACTGGAGCGCGAGGTGCTGCGTCTGCGCGAAGCGCTCGCCGCCAACCGTCCATCTCCGGTCGCCGGCAGCCCGGCATCGCGAGAACAGAAGGCCATCGATCGCCAGAGCGCCCTGGTTGCGCCCGAGTTGCTGCCGCCTACCGCGCGCAGCCCCTCGGCGTGAAGGTCTTCTCGGCCGACGAGGTCGACCGACGCCTCGACGACCTGACTCTGGTCGACCGGCTCGACTCGCTGTTCCGCGCCGGTTGCGAAATGCCCACGCGCCATCATCACACCCTGCGTCGACCGAACGGTCCGGGTTCGGCGGACGCGACGTTGCTGCTAATGCCGGCCTGGACCCAGGGGGCGGGCAGTCGGCTCGGCGTCAAGATGGTCACGGTCTATCCCGACAACGGCAGTCGGGGACTGCCGGCGATTTTCGGACAGTACGTGTTGCTCGACGGTCACACCGGCCAGCCGCTCGCATTGCTCGACGGCACGATGCTGACCAAACGTCGCACCGCCTGCGCCTCGGGGCTCGCGTCGCGCTACCTGTCGCGCGGCGATGCGGCGAGCCTTGCCATGATCGGCACCGGTGCGCTGGCACCGCACCTGATTCGTGTTCACTCGAAAATCCGGCCGATCCGGCGGGTGACCATTTGGGGGCGCCGAATCGAGCAAGCGGAAGCGCTTGCGCGCGAACTTTCAGCGTCACTGCCGGCACAGCTGGGCCGGCCGATCGAGGTGCGTGCGGCGAATGACCGGAAAGTGGCCGTGGGGGAAGCAGACATCGTGTCGTGCGCCACGCTCTCGCAGGCACCTCTGATCGAAGGCTCCTGGCTGCGCGAGGGTCAACATATCGATCTGGTTGGTGCCTATACGCCCAAGATGCGGGAGAGCGACGACGAGGCGGTTTGCCGCGCAAGAATCTTCGTCGACACCCGTGCCGGAGCGTTGAAGGAAGGCGGTGACATCGTGCAGCCACTGGCTGACCGCATCATCGGTGAAGAAGCGATTATTGCCGATCTGTTCGAGCTGGCGCGCGGCACGCGTCCCGGCCGGCCGGCCGGCGATCGTGTATCGATCACACTTTTCAAATCCGTCGGCGCCGCGCTTGAGGATCTTGCCGCTGCCGAACTCGCGGTCGACGCAACGGTTGCACCACACTGACCAATGCGCGCTGCCTCTCCGGCGTGAGCGAGTCAAGAGGGTCGCATTCACCGTCGCTGACATGGGCTTATGTGACCGTTGTGAATCGCGCGCAGTCGGTGTAGCCAAGGAGTGCACAGGCAGGGGGCGATGCGGAACGTCGCAAAGAAACAGCAAGAGCCAAAGGCTGCCGCAAGTTCGGCGCAAAGGCCGTACCGCATCGAGGAGCAAGTCGGCTACCTGCTTCGGCGCGCGCATCAGCGCGCAAGCGCAATCTTCCAGGTGAGCATCGGCGATCCCAACATCACGCCGACCCAGTACTCGAGCATGGTGAAGCTGAACGAGTACACCGAGCTCTCGCAAAATCTTCTCGGTCGGCTCGTCGGCATGGACAAGGCGACGATGCAGGGCGTCGTGCGCCGGCTGAAGGAGCGCGGTCTCGTCGACTCGCGCCCCGATCCGGGTGACGCACGCCGTACGCTGCTCAGTCTCACTACTGAGGGCCAGCGTACGGTGAACAAGCTGCTGCTGAACGGGCCTGCCGTGTCACGAGAGACGTTGAAGCCGCTCAACCCGGCCGAGCAGCGCCAGCTCCTCGAACTTCTCTCCCGCATCGTCTGATACAGGGTGGATTGTTCAATCAGGGCAAACGCTTGAGGCAATAGTACGTACACGAACAATATGTCGGATTACCTTCGTCCCGCAGGCCTTGAGGAGGCCCTGGCAGCCCTGGCCAGGCCGCATGTGATTCTGGCCGGCGGGACCGATTTCTATCCGGCGCGGGTCGGCCGGGCGATCGACGAGGACGTTCTCGACATCACGGGCATCGCAGGTCTCGGCGGTATCGCGACGACGGCCGAGGGCTGGCGCATCGGCGCCACGACACGCTGGAGCGAGGTGATCGAGGCGGACCTGCCGCCTTTGTTCGATGGGCTGAAGCGCGCGGCCCACGATGTGGGCGGACGGCAAATCCAGAATGCCGGCACTGTCGCGGGCAATCTCTGCAACGCCTCGCCCGCCGCCGACGGCGTGCCGCCGTTGCTCGCGCTCGATGCGGAGGTCGAGATCGCAAGCCGACGCGGGGTGCGCCGCATTGCGCTCGGCGCGTTTATCACCGGCAACCGCCGCACCGTACTGGCACCCGACGAACTGATGGTCGCGATCC
>CAYZQZ010000228.1:4096-6615 GCA_964480235.1 uncultured Reyranella sp.
TGACCGGCACCAAGGTCGGCTGCGACGCAGGCGATTGCGGCGCCTGTACGGTACGGCTGGACGGCAAGCAGGTCTGTTCCTGCCTCGTGGCCATGGGACAGATGGGCGGTCGCACGGTCGATACGGTCGAAGGCCTCGCCACCGGAGGCCTGGCCGATTTGCAGCGATCCTTCCTGGTGCATGGCGCTGCCCAGTGCGGCATCTGCACGCCGGGCATGTTGATGGCGGCGCAGGATCTGCTGGTGCGCAAACCCCACCCCAGCCGCAGCGAGGTCGAAGGCGCGCTGGGTGGCGTCCTCTGCCGCTGTACCGGCTACAGCAAGATCGTCGACGCGGTCATGGACGCGACGGGAACAGCGGAACTGCCGATGGCCGGGCCGGGGGCTGCTGTGGGCGCACGGCTCGCCCGGGTCGATGGTGTGGCCAAGATCACCGGCGCCGATCGCTTCGGCGCCGATGCCGTGCCGGCCGATGCGCTCTGGATCCGAGTGGTCCGCTCGCCTCATGCCCGGGCACGTTTCACGGTCGGTGATCTTGCTCCTTTCCGTCGGCGGCTGGCGGCTGTGCTGACCGCGTCGGACGTACCGTTCAACGGCTATGGCATCTACCCCGACATCAAGGACCAGCCGGTACTGGCCGATGGCGTCGTACGCTATCGGGGAGAGGCTGTTTTGGCGCTGGTCGGCGCCCGGCAGGAGGTTCTGGCGATCCGGGATCACGATCTGCCGATTGTCTGGAACCCCGAACAGCCCCTGCTCGGTGTCGATGCTGCGACTGCCCCGGGCGCGCCGCTGGTCCACGCCGACAAGCCCCGGAATCTGCTGCTGGAGGGCGGGGTGCTGAGTGGTGACGCCGCCGCTGCCTTCGCTTCCTGTGCCGTCGTTGTGGAAGGCACCTTCGAGACGGCATTCGTCGAGCATGCCTATATCGAACCCGAATCCGGCTGGGCGAGGCGGGTCGGCGACCGCATCGAAATCCACGCCAGCACGCAGACGCCGTATATGGACCGCGATGAAGTCGCGAACGTGATGCGGCTCAAGCCGGAGCAGGTACGCATCGTGCCGACGGCCTGCGGCGGCGGCTTCGGTGGCAAGCTCGACCTCTCGGTCCAGCCCCTGATTGCCATTGCTGCGTGGAAACTCGGCCGCCCGGTGGCCCTTGTCTACACGCGGCCCGAAAGCATGGCTGCTTCGACCAAGCGTCATCCCGCACGGGTGGTGGCAAGGTTCGGCTGCGACACCGCGGGCAAGCTTATGGCCTGCGACGTTACTGCCAGCTTCGATACCGGCGCCTATGCCTCGTGGGGTCCGACCGTGGCCAATCGCGTGCCGGTCCATGCCATGGGACCCTACCGCGTGCCGCACGTGCGGACCTGGGGCGAGGCCTTCTTCACAAACGGCCCGCCGGCCGGGGCCTTCCGCGGCTTCGGCGTGCCGCAGGCGGCGATCGCCCACGAGGCGATGATGGACGCGCTGGCCGACAAGCTCGGGATCGACCGGCTGGAGTTCCGGCACGTCAATGCATTGCGGGTCGGCGACCGTACTGCGAGCGGGCAGGAGCTGAAGCACTCGGCAGGCCTTACCCAATGTCTCGAGGTTCTGCGGCCGCATTGGCGCACGGCGCAGGCTGGAGTCGCTGCAATCAACGCCAGGGGCGGCAACCTGCGGCGGGGCGTCGGAATCGGCTGCATGTGGTACGGCATCGGGAATACGTCGATGTCGAATCCGTCACGCATGCGGATTGGCATCGCCGCCGACGGAGCCGTGACGCTCTACAATGGCGCATTCGATATCGGCCAGGGCAGCAACACGATCATGACGCAGATCGCGGCGGATGCGCTGGGACTGCCGGCCGGCCAGATCCGGCTGATCTGTGGCGACACCGATCTCACGGCGGATGCCGGCAAGACCTCGGCGTCGCGTCAAACATTCGTGTCGGGCAGGGCAACAGAAAGCGCGGCACGCGATCTGCGCCAGCAGATCCTTCGGCTGGCCAATGCCGGCCCACAGGCGAGCCTGGCGCTCGAGGGAACGGCGCTGACGGTACGCGACGGCGCCGAAGTGCGCCGGCTGGATCTGGCCGGGATCGGGCCGCTGATGGGCGAAGGAACGTTTGATCCTCCGACCACGCCGCTCGACAAGGATGGCCAGGGAGTTCCCTATGCGACCTATGCTTTCGCGGCCCAGATCGCGACGGTCGAGGTCGATCTGGAGCTGGGCACGGTCAAGGTCCTGCGCATGGTGGCCGCGCACGATGTGGGCAGGGCGATCAATCCGACCCTCGTCGAAGGCCAGATCGAGGGCGGCATCGCGCAGGGTCTCGGGTTGGCGCTGATGGAAGAATATGTGCCCGGCCGCACCGAGAATCTGCACGACTATCTGATCCCGACCGTGGGCGACATGCCCGAGATCGAGTGCATCCTGATCGAAGATCGCGAGCCGCTGGGACCGTCCGGGGCCAAAGGTGTGGGCGAGCCCGGCCTGGTGCCGACGGCGCCAGCCATCCTGGGCGCCATTGAG
>CAYZQZ010000229.1:0-6598 GCA_964480235.1 uncultured Reyranella sp.
AGCAGTGCCGCACCAGGGCGGTCTTCTCGATCTCCGGCCCGACCATCATGCCGGGCGTGTCGCACAGGAACAGCACCGGCAGGTCGAAGGCGTCGCAGAGCTGCAGGAAGCGCGCCGCCTTGTCCGAGCCGTCGGAATCGATCGCACCGGCGAGATGCGTCGGATTGTTGGCGACGATGCCGAGCGGCTTGCCCTCGATTCGGCCAAGACACGTCACCATGCCCGGCCCGAAGGCACGGCGGATCTCCAGCACCGAGCCTTCGTCGCACATCGTGTCGATCACGGTGCGCACGTCGTAAACGCGGAGCCGATTCTCGGGGATGGCACGGCGCAGCAGGCGCTGGTCGGCGGCGCGCCAGTCGGGCAGCGCGCCCTGGAAGTAGGACAGGTACTTTTTCGCGACCGCCACCGCCTCGGCCTCGTCTTCGACGGCGATGTCGACCGTGCCGTTGGGCACCTGCACGCTCATCGGGCCGACTTCCTCGGGGCTGAACACACCGAGATTGCCGCCCTCGATCATCGCCGGCCCGCCCATGCCGATCGAAGAATTCTTCGTGGCGATCACCACGTCGCAGCATCCCAGGATCGCGGCATTGCCGGCGAAGCAGCGGCCGGAATTGATGCCGACCAGCGGCGACACGCCCGACAGTCGCCCGAAGATGTGGAAGGCCATGGTGTTGAGGCCCGCCACCGACTGCACATCGACGTCGCCCGGCCGACCACCACCGCCCTCGGTGAAGAAGACCAGCGGGATGCGCTGCTCTTCCACAATCTCGAACAGCCGGTCCTTCTTGTGATGGTTGGTCTTGCCCTGTGTGCCGGCCAGCACCGTGTAGTCGTAATGCGCGATCGCGACCCGCGACTTTTCCGGCCCGAACTGCGAGCCGTTCACGCGGCCGATGCCGATGATCAGGCCGTCGGCCGGGGTCTTCTCGATCAGGTCCTCCTTGGTGCGCCGCGTGCGCTGGCTGGCGATGGCGAAGGCGCCCCACTCGACGAACGAGCCGGGATCGATCAGGTCGTTCAGGTTCTCGCGCGCGGTGCGCTGGTTGGTCTTGCGCCGACGCGCCACCGCGTCGGGCCGCCTGTCGTCCAGGGTCATCGCCCGGCGCTCGAAATACTCGGCGAGGTCCGGCCGGACGTGATCGAGGTCGATCTTCTCCTCGACTGCCGTACCCTTCACCTCGACGTCCGCCTCCTCGACGAACAGCAGCGCATGACCTTCGTAGATCGTCTCGCCGGCCTCGATCGCGATGCGCCGCACATAGCCGCGCGCCGGGCTCTTGATCTCGTGCTGCATCTTCATGGCGTCCATGATCAGCAGCGGCTGGCCGGCGGCGACAGGGTCGCCCTCCTTCACCGCGAGACTGACGATCGTGCCCTGCATCGGCGCCGGTACCGCGACCGTACCTTCGGGCGCATCGTCGGCTGCCGGTGTGGCCTCCTGGGTCCGGGCCTTGCCGAACGCCAGTACCGCCAGCGGATCGACGGCGTCGACCCTGGCGCCAGCCTGTCGGCCGGCCGGCGCCGCGGCCGCCGCCGGACCCGCGCCGAAATGCCGGCCCGGTTCGAGCCCGGCCGCCGCTTCGATCAGCCGGGCGGCATGTTCATCGACGAAACGCGTATGCACCTTGTCGGCGTGGACGTCCTTGTCGGCCAGCAGCGCCCGCAGAAAGGCGAGGTTCGACGGCGCGCCTTCCAGCCGGAATGCCGCAAGCGCACGTTGGGCACGGGCCAGGGCGGCCGTGAAGGTCGCCCCATGGACGATTACCTTGGCGAGCAGCGAGTCGAAGTTCGGATTGGTGCGGTAGCCCGCATAGCCGTAGGTGTCGACCCGCACGCCGGGACCCGACGGCGGCTCGAACACGGTGAGCGTGCCGCCACCCGGCTTGGCTGAGCCGTCCGCCGTCATGGTTTCCATGTTGATGCGCAACTGGATCGCCGCGCCGCGCGGCCCCTGAATGTCGGGCAGCACGCCCTTGAGCTGCGTCTGGACCAGATCGACGCCCCAAACCTCCTCGGTCACGGTGTGTTCGACCTGCAGGCGCGGGTTGGCCTCGATGAAGAAGAAATCCTTGTCATCGACCAGGAATTCGAAGGTGCCGAGACTGCGATAAGAGACGCTCTTGGCCATCGTCACCGCCGCCGCAACGATCCTCTTGCGCAGGGCCTCGGGCAGGTTCGGGCTGGGCGCCAGCTCGACGATCTTCTGGCTGCGCCGCTGCAGGGTACATTCGCGCTCGCCCAACGCGGCCACGCCGCCCTTGCCGTCGCCCACGATCTGGATCTCGATGTGCCGCGCCCGGCTCACCAGACGTTCCGCATAGAGCGCACCGTTGCCGAACGCCGACTGCGCCTCGGCCGAGGCGCGGGCGAAGGCGTCGGCGATTTCCTCTTCCTTCCGGATCAGGCGCATGCCGCGGCCGCCGCCGCCGGCGATCGCCTTCAGCGCGATGCCCGATTTCGCGTGCTTCCTGAAGAAGGCCACGGCGCCCGCGGCGTCGACCGCGCCATCGGTGCCGGGCAAGACCGGCACCTTGCACTTGATCGCCTGGGCGCGGGCCGCCGCCTTGTCGCCGAACAGGGCAAGTTGCTCGGGCGTCGGGCCGACGAACCGGAGCTTCGCCTTGGCGCAGGCGCTCGCGAACTCGGCATTTTCCGACAGGAAGCCGTAGCCGGGATGGATGGCGTCGCACTTGGCGGTCCGGGCCGCTTCGATCACGCCCGCGAAATCGAGATAGGCGGCGGCCCCCCGGCCCTTCAGTGCCTGGACCTCGTCGCTCCGCTTGATGTGCAGCGAATTGGCGTCGTCCTGCGAATGGATGGCCACCGTGGCAATGCCGAGTTCGGCCGCGGCCTCGGCGATGCGGATGGCAATTTCCCCCCGGTTGGCGATCAGCAGCTTCTTTATCATGTTAGATTCCGGCTATGACGAAACGGCTCCTGATCGTGGCACATGCGCCGTCCGACAACACGCGCGCTCTGCGCGACGCCGTCGAACGGGGCGCGCGGAGCGAAACCGGCATCGATATCCGCGTAGTGGCGCCGCTGCAGTCGGGCCCCGACGACGTGCTGGCGGCGCAGGCCGTGATCCTCGGCACGACCGAAAATCTCGGCTACATGAGCGGCGCGCTGAAGGACTTCTTCGACCGCTCGTACAATCCGCTGCTCGAGAAGACGCAGGGGTTGCCGTGCGCCCTTTATATCCGCGCCGGCAGCGACGGCACCGGCACGCGCCGCGGCGTCGAAACCATCCTGACCGGCCTGCGCTGGCGCGCCGTCCAGGAACCGCTGCTGTGCAAGGGCCCGTGGCAACCGGCCTTCGTCGAGCAGTGCGAGGAGCTCGGCGCCGCCATGGCGGCCGGACTGGCTGCCGGAATCTTCTAGGGTCGCGCCTCGACCGCGGCGAGCACCGCCTCGACGCATTCCTGCGGCGACAGCGTGCCGGTATCGATCGTCACGTCGTAGGGCATGAAGGTATGGACGATCTCCGCCAGGCCACGGGCACGCCCCAGCACCCGGTCGCCCCGCAACTGCTCGCGTGCTTCCAGGATCTCCAGGGGGCAGGTGACGCCGACACTCAGCACATCGAGGCCGGCAAAGGCTTCCTCGCAACTGAGATACATCGCCTCGTCATGCAGGACGTGATCGAAGATCACCGGGTTGCCGCCATCGACCAGCGCGCGGACGGCCGGCGCCATCGAATCGACCAGCTTGCGGAATACCGGGCCGAACTGTGCGGTGACGCTCACCGGCTCTCCCGGCCGCGATGTCACGACCATCTCGGCGCCGAGTGCGGTGTAGGCATCGAACGCGCCCTGCCGTGCGGCATCGGCGCCGCGATAGTAACGGGGCGCCGACATGAAAATGAAATCGTCGAATCCGGCGACGAGATAGGGCCGCTCGACGACAGACTGCAGGGCGCGGCAGAGCGTGCTCTTGCCGGCGCTGGAAGGCCCATTGACCAGGAAGACATCCGGCCATCGCATGGCCGAGGTTAGACCGGATATCGCCGGATCAGGAAGCTTGACGCTTCGCCACGAGGGGCCCGAAATGATCCTCATGCCGAGAGTCACCATCGCGATGGCGACGATCGCCGGCGCCGCAACACTGGCTTGTGCCGCACTGGCGCAAGGCGTTGCGCCCGGAGGCCCGATCGCCGGCTCGACGGCGATTGGCTCCGGCCTCGGCGGTGGCAGCCCCGGCGGCACCGGACCGAGCTGGCCCAACGGCACCAACCAGGCGCCGCAACCGGTCATTCCGTCGGTGCCACCCGGAGGCCCACCGCTGCCCTCCTCTTCGGTCGGCGGCATCTCGCCGTCGACCTCCAGCACCTACTATCAACCGTCGACCCAACCGGCGCGTCGACCGCCGTCGATCGCGCCGCTCGACCTGCCGAGCCAGGCGCCGGCGGACGTGGCGCTGCTGCGCGGCTGCTGGCGCACCGACGTGTTCGTCTACGAGAACCACACCGGCATCACGACCTGGTGTTTCAACGATCGCGGGACGGGTCGCGTGCTCTACAGCCGGATCGATCAACCCGACTATGCCTGCAACGCGATGGCGCAGGCGCGCGTGGCGGGACAGGGCATCGTGCTGCACAGCCTGGAGACGACGTGCAGCGACGGCCGCGCGCTTCCCCTGGAGGATCTCGACTGCCGGCAGGGCAGCGAGCGCGCGCAATGCAGCGGTTCCCTGCCGACGCAGGGGCCCGGCGAAACCTGGCGAGTTGGCCTCTATCGCGTGCAGCGATAGATCAGGGCAGCTGCTCGTCGAGAAGCTTCAGCGCTTCAGCCGCGAAGGCGCGCATGTTGACGACGCGATCGTTCGAGCCGGTGCGCAAGGTGCGCGCCACCTTGCCGTTGGGACCGATGACCGCCACGCAGGTGTGACCGGCCGGGTCACCGTAGGAATTGCCGGTCGGGCCGGAAGCTCCGGTCTCCGCGAGGCCCCAGGTCGTCTTCAGCCGGTCACGCACCAGTTCGGCGGCGAGCAGCGCCCAGGGTTCGGACGAGGACCGGATACCGGAGCGGCGCGACGGCGTGGCGCCCAGGAATGCCTCGCCTGCCGGCCGCGTGTAAACCACGGCGCCGCCCATGAAGTAGGCCGATGCGCCGGGAATCGCGAGCAGCACGGCCGAGATCAGGCCGCCTGCCGAAGATTCCGAAATGCCGACCGTTTCCTTGCGCGCCTTCAGCTTCTCGCCGACCTTCTTCGCCAGCGGCAACAGCTCATCCATGACGTTCCCCTAGGATTTCCTGAGAATGCTGAGGTCGAGCGTCTCGCTGGGGCCCAGCCAGATCGCGCGGTCGCGATGGTCTTCCAGCTCCTGGCCGGTATTGGGATGGACCAGCACCGTCAGATCGCCGCGGTGCAGCGTCAGCCAGGAGATCAGCGGCGCCAGCTGGTCGTTGCGAAAATGTATCTGGTAGCTGAAGCGCGGGTGCGGGCCGACCGGCTTCTCGTGGAAGCGGCCCATCTGGATGTCGAAGGCCTTTTCGATCCGTTCGCGCAGCGCCCACGCCGGATCCCGCGAGGCGGCGTCGAAGTAGACGTGGGCGTGCCAGTCGCGAATTTCGGGGGCTTTGATTTCCGCAGCGCTCATCGATCTCACCCTACCACACGAAACGACCCGCCTGACGGAACCTAAAGCCGTTCCCCGATGCGAGGCCGCTTGCTAGCCTTCGCCCATCATGAACTTCGATTTCTCGGACGACCAGAAGCTCCTCAAGGAGCAGGTGCGCAAATTCCTCGCTGACAAGTGCCCCATGAAAGTGGTGCGCCGCGTCCTCGACGGCAACGAGTCTTTCGCCGACGAGGTCTGGAAGGGCCTGGTCGAGTTGGGCGTGCCGGCGAGCGGCATACCCGAAGCCTATGGAGGTCTGGGTCTCTCGCCGCTCGAACTCTGCGTCATCGCCGAGGAAATCGGCCGCGCCGCCGCGCCGGTCCCGTTCGACAGCTCGGTCGTGCTCGCCACCGAGGCGATCAAGCTCGCGGGCTCCGAGGCGCAAAAGAAGAAGTGGCTGCCGCTCCTCGCCGAAGGCAAGGCGATCGGCACGCTCGCGGTCTCCGAGGGTGCCCAGCCACCCAAGCCGCGTACGGTCTCCACGACCTTCGGCGGCGGCCGGCTGAACGGCAAGAAGGTGCCGGTGGCTGATGGCGACGTCGCGAGCTTCGCAATCGTGATGTCGAAGACCGCGATGGTGCTGGTGGATCTCGACCAGAAGGCCGTGAAGAAGAAGCGGGTCGAGACGATCGATCCCGCGCGCAAGCACGCCGAGCTGGTGTTCGAGGACGCTGGCGCCGAAGCCCTGGGTAATGAGGCCGATGGCTGGCGCACCCTGGAGCGGCTGTACGACGCGGCCGCCGTCTATTTCGCCTTCGCCCAGGTGGGTGGCGCCGAGGCCGCGATGTACATGGCGCGCGACTACGCGCTGCAGCGCCAGGCCTTCGGCCGCGCCATCGGCTCGTACCAGGCGATTAAGCACAAGCTTGCCGACTGCTACGTCAAGCTCGAGCTGGCCCGCTCCAACGCCTACTACGGCGCGATGATGTTGACGGAAGGTGGTGCCGACCTGCCGCTTGCGGCGGCGGCAGC
>CAYZQZ010000230.1:0-6590 GCA_964480235.1 uncultured Reyranella sp.
GAGCACCTTGTTTGTGGCCCACCCGAGCACCTTGTTTGGGCCCCACCCTTCGAGACGCAGCCCTTCGGGCTGCTCCTCAGGGTGAGGTGATCTTGGAAGTCGGCTTCCCTCACGTGATCGGCTCCCACAGGCCGTCGCGGTAGGCGCGTTCGGTGCGGGCTTCGGCGATCTTCTTCTCTTCCTCGCTCAACCCGATCTGGTCGCCGATCATGCGGCTGATCACCGGGAAGGCGCCCTTGGGCTGGGCGTAGTCGGGGCTCCACAGCTTCGAGCGGATCAGCGCCTTGGCGCAGTGCAGGTAGGCCTGACGCACGCTGACGACGATGGCGCATTTCGGCGCCTTGCCCTGGACCGCCATCGAGGCCAGCAGCTCGGGATCGACCGACAGCCGCGCCGTGCCGGCCACGCGCACCGTCTCGGCGATGCCGGGCAGCAGGAAGATCAACGCGATCTCCGGATTTTCGAGCAGGTTTTTCAACGTATCGAGACGATTGTTTCCGGGGCGGTCCGCCAAGGCCAAGGTCTTCTCGTCGAGCACCTTGAACGCGCCCGGCGGATCGCCGCGCGGCGTGACGTCCTGCTTGCCCGACGCATCGGCGGTGGCGACCAGGCAGAGCGGCGACAGGCCGATGAAGCGTGCCATGTGCGGATCGAGGCGGCCGATATCCTTCAGCGCTGCGCCTTTGGCCACCGGAGCATAGGAGCCGACCAGCGCGGCGGCGCCGGCGGCATCAAGCAGTTGTGGCTTGCGACCGTTCAGGGGCGAAGGAGCGGGCTGTGACAAAGCTGTGTCGGGCATGACGCCTCCTCATTTTCACCACACGTTAGCACAGGCGGCGCTCCCCGCAGCCGCCCGGGAACCGAGGAGAGAGCCACCAAGGAGAGAGGTGATGACCCATTACCCTCGCGACGACTTCAAGCGCGACGACTTCAAGCCAGACGGGCCCTATTCGTTCGGCCGCAACGGCGAGCCGACCCATGAACCGGCGGCCACCGACACGACCCGGGCGCCGTACGTCCTGCTGGCGGTCCTGGCGCTGATCGGCCTGGTGGGCGGCGCGCTCTATTTCAGCGGCCTCGACAACCCGCCCGTCCGCGACGATATCGCGACAGTCCCCGAGACCACCCTCGACCGGCCGGCGCCTGCGCCCGGACCGGCCCAGACTCCGCCGCTCGCGCGGCCCGACTCCGGCGTCACTCCCCCCAACCAGGTGACCCCGGCCACTCCGGAAGCGACCCCCGCTCGTCCGGAGTGAGTGCGGCCGCACGATTGCGGCGGATGGAGAACGAAGATCCTCCCCCTTCGTTCCCCGAGCGGCCCCATCGCCTCCCCAGGCGATGGGGCCGTTTTCTTAAGGGGCACCGCGTAGCGGTGGCCCTGCCTCTCGGCCAGGACCCGAAAAGTCTCTATATAATTATTGCGTCCGCCCAAGCCCTTGCCCTGGCAGCGCCTTTGGACGCCTCCGCGCGCCGGCGGCACTTCCTCAATATTTATATAATTCTTTAGAGCATCCGTCGGACCCACCGACCGCAGGCGGCCCGCCGCACAAAAAAATCTTCGCGAGCCTTTCGTGAAAACCCGCCCGGGCCCGCATGACGCGGGTCCGGCCGCCGTTCTCCGGAACCGCTCGATCGGTCTCCGGAATCGCTCGACGGGTCTCCGGAATCGCTCGAAAGATCGAGAGCGATTCCCGACGTCACGCCGGCTCCCCGATCGGCTCGAGGGCCGTTTCCGAAGCGCTCTCGAACGCCTCCCGAGCGGCTGCCGATTCGCCCGGCAGCTTGCTGGGTGTCGGATGCCCGATCCTCTGGTGCTTGCGCCAGTTGACGATGCGCAGGTAGGGCTGGCCCCCGACCCGGTAGCGCGAGATGCAACCGACGTTCTCCAGTTCGTCCAGCCAGCCCGCCAGCTGGTCGCGCGCCTTCGGCTGATAGGGGAAGAGGTCGAGCCCGAGGCTGAACGGCCGGTCGGGGTTGCGCATCCGGCCGGCGTCGTCGGCCACGAGCCAGAGCCGGATGAAGGTGAGCTGCGCGCCGACGCTCACCCGATCCATGCTCGGGGATTGCAGGAAATGGGGCTTGATCTGACGGGTCCGGGCCATGCGACGTCTCCTCGGGGTGACAGGGTTTCTCGAACCCCGTCACCATAGGAGCAGCCTCGGCCCACCCCCTATTATGGTGCTTTATTCGCGCCGCTCCGCGGCGCGAAGGCGGGCGGCAGGCGCTGCAGGAAGCGAAGCGACCGAAGCGCCGAGAGCCCGCACGGCTCCGCTTGCGCTCGTCTGCGCGCTCAGCTCGGAGCCTTGTCGATGAACCCGACCACGCTCGCCAACCGCCCATCCGGCGCGAGGGCGCAGAAGTCGACGCCTTCGACGACCGACGGCCCGTCGGACGGGCCGAGCGACCAGGCGAAGCGGAGATGGCCGTTGTGCTGGTCGACCTTGGAGGTGCGCTTGAGCACGAAGCCCGGGAATCGCGCCTGCACGCTGGCCAGCATGGCGTCGACGCCGGCATGGCCGTCGCTCGTCATGACCGGATCGCGGTAGCTGCCCGCCTCGGCCCAGGCGCTCTCGATGCCGGCGCGGCGCTTGCCGGCGTCAGGCTCGTTCCAAGTGGCGACGTAGGTTTCGACGACGGTGTCAGGTGCGGCTGCACCAGTGATGGGATTGGACATGAATACCTCCTCGTCTGTTGCGGATCCGGATGATCCTCGCGCTGGAGGTAGCGCGGGATGTGGGCAGGGGCGATTGCCTGGGAGGTAATCAACAGACCTCCACTTGGTTGCGGTTGGCTCGCCATTGCAATTCCTGGCATCGTCCTCGTTCTTCATGGACGGCACTTGCCCCTTCTGCACCGCCGCCGCCGAACGCATTGCGTTCAAGGGCGAGTCGTTCATGGCGCTGTGGGATGGCTTCCCGGTCACCAAAGGCCATTTACTTCTGGTCCCTCACCGTCACGCTGCCGTATGGAGCGAGCTCAGCGAATCGGAAAGACTGGAGCTGACGAAGGCAATCGGCGAAGCGCAGCGCTTCCTTAGGGAGCGCTTCGCCCCGGACGGCTTCAATGTTGGCTTCAATGAAGCGGTCGCCGGCGGCCAGACCGTGCCGCACTTCCACTTGCATGTGATCCCGCGATACAAAGGTGACGTCGCCGACCCGCGCGGCGGCGTGCGCTATGTCGTTCCAGCGAAGGCGAACTACCTCGCCGCCCAATCGGCAGCCCCGAAGTTGAGCGATACGCCTCACGATCGCGCGCTGATCTCCGGCCATGACGACGCCTTGATCCGGCATCTGCTACCGCACATCGACCAATGCCACTCCATCGATTTAGTCGTGTCCTTCATTCTCGACAGCGGCATTCGCCTGTTGCAACCGAGATTGCAGGATCTGCTCGACCGTGGCGGTCGCATCCGCATCGTCACGGGCGACTATCTCGACGTCACCGAGCCAAGGGCATTGCGCCGACTCTTGGATCTCGACGGTAACGTACATCGGTGGGTTTTCGAGGCAGGGCAAACCAGCTTCCATCCGAAATCCTGGATCTTCCACTTCGCGACCAGCGGCGGCATCGCGATCGTCGGCAGCTCCAACCTTTCCGAGAGCGCGCTTCGCTCGGGTGTCGAGTGGAATTACCGCGTCTACGATCGCTCAATGAAGGAGGGCTGGAATGACGTCGTTCGGGGCTTCGACGAACTGCTGACACGCCCGGAGCTGAAGCCCCTGACCGCGGATTGGATCAAGAGCTACGAAAGGCGTCGAGTCGTTTTCGACAAGCCACGGCGCGCATTTGCCGAAGTGGACGCAGAGCCGCCCTTGCCGCCGATCGACCCGCATCCAATCCAGGTGCGGGCCTTGCGCGCGCTGAAGGACACGCGGGCAGCAGGATACACCGCTGGGCTGGTCGTACTAGCGACCGGCCTTGGCAAGACATGGCTCAGCGCCTTTGACAGCATGGACTTCGACCGGGTGCTCTTCATCGCCCACCGCGATGAAATCCTCACCCAAGCTTTGCGCACCTTTCGCAGCGTTCGTCCCAACGCCCGTTTCGGTCGCTACACCGGCGACCAAAAAGACCTAGAAGCTGAAGCGCTATTCGCCTCCATTCAGACGCTGGGCCGCTCTCATCATCTCAAGAACTTTCCGCCCGACGCCTTCGACTACATCGTCGTCGACGAGTTTCACCACGCCGCGGCGCCTACCTATCGCGCCCTGATCGCGCATTTCAGGCCGAAGTTTCTATTGGGCCTTACGGCCACCCCCGAACGCACTGACGGCGGCGACCTCTTGGGACTCTGTCAGGAGAATCTTGTCTTCCGATGCGATCTGTTCGAGGGCATCATCGAAAAGCGGCTCAGCCCGTTTCATTATTTCGGGGTGCCCGACGAAGTCGACTACGCACAAATTCCCTGGCGTTCCGGCGCCTTTGACGAAGCAAAACTCACGAGCGCCTTAGCAACGCAAAGCCGGGCGCAGAATGCCTTCGAGCAGTACCAGAAGCACCGGGGAAAGATGGCGATCGGCTTCTGTTGCTCGATCCTCCATGCGGATTTCATGGCGGGCTTCTTCAACGATCGCGGAATCCGCGCTGCCGCCATTCACTCAGGCGAAAGCTCGGCGCCACGCCAGACGGCCCTAGAGTCGTTACAGGCCGGGAACCTCGACATCGTATTTGCTGTCGACATCCTGAACGAAGGTGTCGACCTTCCGGATATCGACGCCATTCTAATGTTGCGACCCACTGAGTCTTCGATCATCTGGCTGCAGCAGTTTGGCCGCGGCCTGCGTTTGTCCGACAAGAAGACCCAACTCACCGTCGTCGACTATATCGGCAATCATCGGGTGTTCCTGACCAAGGCTCGGGCATTGCTCAATGTCGCCGACGGCGAGCGGCCACTTTCTCTAGCTCTCGAAGCCCTGCGCAGGAAGGAAGCGCAGTTCCCGCCAGGTTGCGAGGTGACTTACGACCTCAAAGCCCTCGATCTACTGCAGCAGTTGCTGCGGCCGACGTCACAGGCTGATGCTCTCGAGGCATTCTACGTCGACTTTCGCGATCGACGCGGCACGCGCCCCACAGCTCTCGAGGTATTCCACGCTGGTTTCGATCCTCACGTTCGGAGCCACGGCAGTTGGTTCGGATTCGTGAGTCATATGGGCGACCTCGACCACAAACAGGATCAGGTCGTACGGCGTCACGGGCCGTTCCTGCGCGCTCTATCGATCACACATATGACCCGCAGCTATAAGATGCTGCTGCTACGCGCCATGATCGCAGAAGGTGCCTTCCCCGGAGAGATAGGGCTCGACCACTTGGTTCGGCAGTTCATCGCAATCGCCAATCGTAATCCAAGATTCAAACAAGATATCTCCGTCCCGCTCAAGGCTGGTGATCAGTTGGAGCAACTAATCGTCGAGAACCCTATCGCAGCCTGGACGGGTGGCCGCAGTACAGGCGGCACGGCGTATTTCGGCTTCGATGGCCGCACCTTCGGGACGACGTTTACCGTAACGCCCGATCAGCGGCCTGCTCTCGTGGAGTTGGCCGAGGAGATTGTCGATTTCCGCATCGGTCAGTACCTCGCGCGCAGCGGCGAAGCCGGCAAGGAGCTGGACGAGGACGAAAAGCCAGAGCGGCGTTTGGAGTTATGGCGGGACTACAGCCGCGAAGAGATACCTCCGCTATTCGGCGCCAAATTCTCGCCCGGCAACTGGCATGCCGGCATGGTGACGGTGGGGAATGACCTGATTTTGCTGATGACGCTGAAGAAGGGCGATTTGGTTGTCGGCAACGAATATGACGACGCCTTCCTCGATGCTCAAACATTTCGCTGGCATACCCAATCTCGAACCACGACGACGTCCAAGCACGGTCAGATCATAAGTGGAGTGCTAAGCGGCTATCGAGTGCATCTCTTTGTTCGTCCGACCAAGCTCCGCGACAAGACCGCGGCCCCCTTCACCTACTGTGGAGAGATTTTGTTCGTGGGCTGGAGCGGTGAGAAGCCGATCACAGTTACGTCTCGTCTACGTGGGCCTGTTCCACGACGCTTGCATCGCGTACTCGGAATCGACGCGTAAGTTGGTTTGCCCTTCCCTTAGAATGATTGGAAGAAATTCAGCTCTCATCAAAGAGGCGCAATCGACCGACTGCATCCAATGTCTTGGAAGCTAAATGTTCTTAATCAAGCAGCTGCTTTAATTAAGATTCGGGCGAAAACTTTATTTGGTAGATGTCGCTATTTAAGAATCTGGAAGGATCTTAACTACGGGGCGGCAACACAGGGATCATCGCAAGCCCTTCTTACCCTTTCCGAACCGTGCGGGCTCCCAGCGCTTCGGTCGCTACGCTTCCTGAAGCGCCTGCCGCCCACCGTCGACGCCCCGCATCCGCCGGTTACTCAGCTTCCTTGATCTTCTGCTCCAACATGGCGCGTATCGGGGCGTCACTCGGCAACATCGCCAGCAACGTCTTCCACCGCCGCACCGCATCGGCCTTGCGGCCTTCGGCGAAGTCGGCGGCGCCCAGGTAGAAGAGCGCGAGGCCGTTGCGCGGCTCGACCTGTTCGAGGCGGGTCAGGACGGCGACGGCTTCCT
>CAYZQZ010000231.1:0-6517 GCA_964480235.1 uncultured Reyranella sp.
GACGAACAATTATTGCTCAGATTGCCTGCAATGAGGGCCGCGCGTAGGGTCCCGCACCCATGACTTCCGCTCCTGACGACGTTCTCCAACTCCTGAAGCAACACGGTCGCAGCATCGATGCCGGTGAGCTCGATGCCCTGATGCAGGGGGTCGCTGCGGCCCCAGAGAGCCTCGCCGGCCCGGAGTGGGTCGAGCTGATCGCACCCAACGCTGATGCTCATCTGACCAAGGCGCTGACCGCCTGGCGCGCCCGGCTGGCGGCCTCAGATGGCGGACTGGAAGAAGTCCCGGCGCCGGCCGCGCGGCTGGCCGCGCTCCGCGCGGAATTGGCGCGCCGCGGAATCGATGGCTTCGTGGTCCCGCGCGCCGACGAGCATCAGGGAGAGTATGTCCCCAAGAGCGCGCAACGGCTGGCCTGGCTGACTGGCTTCAGCGGCTCGGCCGGTCTTGCCATCGTGCTGGCTGACAAGGCGGCGATCTTCATCGACGGCCGCTACACGCTCGCGGTCCGCGGCCAGGTCGACCTCCGGGCCTTCGTGCCGCATCAGGTGCCCGAGCAATCGCCCGAGAGCTGGATCGCGGCCAACCTGTCGAAGGGCGGCAAGCTGGGCTTCGATCCCTGGCTGCAGACGATCGACGGTTACGACCGCTTCGCGCGCGCCTGCCAGAAAGCAGGCGGCAGTTTCGTCCCTGTCGACTCCAATCCAATCGACGCGGTGTGGAAAGACCGCCCCGCCGCGCCCCTGGCGCCGGTGCTGCCCCATCCGGTGGAGTTCGCCGGCGAAACCAGCGAAGCCCGGCGCAAGCGCATTGCCGACATCGTCAGGGACAAGGGCGCCGACGTGGCGTTGATCACCCAGCCCGACTCGATCGCCTGGCTGCTCAACGTGCGCGGCGGCGACGTTCCCCGCACGCCATTCGCGCTCGGCTTCGCCCTGCTGCATACCGACGGCCATGTCGATCTGTACATGGATCGCCGCAAGATTCCCGACCGTACCGTCGCCTGGCTGGGTAACGCCGTGACCCTGGCGCCACCGCAAGAATTGGCGGCCGCGCTCGACATGATGGGCAAGGCGGGCAAGCGCGTGATGGTCGAGAGCTCGACCGCTCCGTACTGGGCCGCCACCCGCCTGCAGGCGGCCGGCGTGACCATGGTGCGTGACGCCGATCCGGTGGCGCTGCCGAAGGCCTGCAAGAACGACGTCGAGCTGAACGGCATCCGCGCCGCCCATCGCCGCGATGGAGCCGCGGTGAGCCGGTTCCTGTCGTGGCTCGGGCACGAATCGAAGGGTGGCGGACTGCGGGAGATCGAGGTCTCCGACCGGTTGCAGGCGTTGCGCGAGGAAACCGGCCAGCTTCGCGACCTCAGCTTCGACACGATTTCCGGCGCCGGTCCCAATGGCGCCGTCGTGCACTATCGTGCCGCCCCCGCCACGGAACGCACGCTCGAACCGGGTTCGCTCTATCTCGTCGATTCGGGCGGCCAATACCGCGACGGCACTACAGACATCACCCGTACCGTGGCCGTCGGCACGCCGACGCCGGAAATGAAGGATCGCTTCACGCGCGTTCTGAAGGGCCACATCGCGCTCGCCATGGCGCGCTTCCCCGTGGGCACGACCGGCTCGCAGCTCGATGCCCTGGCCCGTTATTCGCTGTGGCAGGCCGGTCTCGACTACGACCACGGTACCGGACACGGCGTCGGCGCCTATCTATCGGTACATGAAGGCCCGCACCGCATTTCGAAGGTTGCCAACTCGATTGCCCTTCAGCCCGGCATGATCGTCAGCAACGAGCCGGGCTACTACAAGACCGGCGCCTACGGCATCCGCATCGAGAACCTGGTCGCCGTCCGGGAAGCGAAGATCGAGGGCGCGGACCGGCGCTACCTCGAGTTCGAGACACTGACTCATGCTCCGATCGATCTCGCCTGCATCGATGCGAGCTTGCTGACCGAAACCGAGAAGGCGTGGCTCAACGCCTATCACGCGAGGGTACGCGAGGTCGTCGGCCCGCAGGTTGACGAGCCCACCCGCATCTGGCTTGCCGAAGCGACGCGCGCGATCTGACCGAAGCGCTCTAGTCGTCCACCGGCGTGCGGCCGAGCACCACGTCCTCGTAGACGTGCAGCGACGGAAGGCCACCGGTGTGCATGAAAAGCACCTTGGCTTTGGGCTTGAAGAACCCCTGCCGCGCCAGTCCGATCAGGCCGGCCATGATCTTCCCGGTATAGACCGGGTCGAGCAGGATGCCCTCGGTGCGTGCCGCCATCTGGACCGCCTCGATCATCGCCTTGTTGGGCACCGAGTACTTCGGCTGCCAGTAGCCACCGACGCTCTTCACAGCCTCGCGCGGCACCTTGCCGATGCCCAGAAGGTCGGCCACCGCCTGCGCCTCCTTGTGGACCAACGGCTCCTGGTTGTCGGGATCGCGACTGACACCGATCCCGATCAGAGGGATCTTGATATTGTTGCCATAGAAGCCGGCGACCATGCCGCCGTGCGTTCCGGAACTACCCGAGCCGACGATGACAGCATCGAACGCCACGCCCATGTCCAGCCATTGCTGCTGCATCTCCTGCACGCAGGCAACGTAGCCCAGTCCACCGATCGCATTCGAGCCGCCGCCGGGAATGATGTAGCCCTTGCGGCCGAGCGACGCGACTTCCTGCGCGATCTTCGACATCGCCGCGCCCATGTCGGAGCCGCCGGGCACCACGGTGATCGCTTCGACGCCCATCAGCTCGAACATGAAATTGTTGCCGCCGGCTTCCTTCTTGTACGAATTCGGCACGCGTTCCTCGATCACGAAACGGCACTTGAGGCCTTCCTTCACTGCGGCGGCGAGCGTGATGCGGCAATGGTTCGACTGCGGCGCGCCGCACGTGATCAGCGTGTCGCAGCCCTGGGCCAGCGCGTCGGCCGCCAGGAACTCGAGCTTGCGCGTCTTGTTGCCGCCGGGGAACAGCCCGAGCATGTCGTCACGCTTGATCCAGACTTCCGGTCCGACGCCGCCCGGGCAGCTCTTGGCGAGCTCCTTCGTGAAGTGCGGCATCAACTCGATCGGCGTCGCGAAGGGCGTATAGCGACGGCGCGGAAAACGGGCCAGGTCCATTTCATCAACTCCAGTAAAGAATGCAGGAAACGCGTCAGGAAGAAAGTTTCACCCACTCTTCCTCAGTAAGCGTCTGAACGCCGAGCTCGGCGGCCTTGCGGGCCTTGGAGCCGGCATTTTCGCCAACCACTACGAGCGAGGTCTTTTTTGAAACAGAATCCGTGACCTTGGCGCCCAGTTCCTCGGCGCGAGCCTTGGCCTGGTCGCGGGTCATGGTCGAGAGCTCGCCGGTGAAAACCACGATCTTGTCCTTCAGCGGGGCATCGGCTGCGATCACCCGCCGCTTCACGCCTTCGATGGTGAGCAGCTTGGCGAGGTCCCTGATGATCTCGACGTTGTGGCCCTCGCCGAAGAAGGCGCACATCTCGTCGGCGGTGGTGACGCCGATCTGCTCGACATTGCACAGCCGGCCGTAGCTCTCGCCGACCTCGGCGGTCGCCTTCTCCTTCTTGACGTCGGCCGGGTGCGTCTTGCGCTCCTTGGCAGCCTTCAGCATCTCGGACAGCCAGGCTTCTGCATCGCCATATTCCTGCGCCAGAATCTTGGCCGTCGCCTCGCCGATCAGCGGGATGCCGATGGCGTTTATGAAGCGATCGAGGGAAATCGTGCGGCGTGCCTCGATGGCGGCCAGCAGATTGCGGACTGACAGATCGCCCCAGCCCTCGCGCTTGCGGATATCGGCCTCCCGGTTCTTGAGCCGGAAGATGTCACCCGGGACCTTGAGGAGCCCGTCGTTGAAGAAATTCTCGATATGGGTGCCGCCCAGGCCCTCGATGTCGAAGCAGTTGCGCGACACGAAGTAGCGCAGCCGTTCTACCTGCTGAAACGGGCATTCCAGCCCGCCCGAGCAACGCCGCACCACGCCGCCTTCCTCGCTCTTGACCTCGGTCTTGAGCGGGCACGGGCAGCGCTCGGGGAACTTGTACTTGCGCGCGTTCTTCGGCCGCTCCTCCGGCACGAAGCCCAGCACCTGCGGGATGACGTCGCCGGCGCGTTGCACGATCACCATGTCGCCAGGCCGCACGTCGAGGCGCTCGATCTCGTCGGCGTTGTGCAGGGTGGCGCGCGACACCATTACCCCGCCGACATTGACCGGCTCGAGGTCGGCCACCGGCGTCAGGGCGCCGGTGCGGCCGACCTGGATGAAGATGTCGTTCAGCCGCGTCCTCGCCTGCTCGGCGGGGAACTTGTGGGCGATGGCCCAGCGCGGTGCGCGGCTGACGAACCCCAGCCTTTCCTGCCAGTCGATGCGGTCGACCTTGTAAACCACGCCGTCGATATCGTAGGGCAGCGAAGCCCGTTCCTCGCCGATCTTCTTGTAGAAGGCCCGGACCTGGTCGGGTGTCTTGCAGAGACGGGTCAGCGGATTGGTCTTGAAGCCCCACTCCTTCAGCAATTTCAGGTAGTCGCTGTGGGTCTTCCAGGAACGCGGCTCGGCCTCGCCCCAGGCATAGGCAAAAAAACGCAGCGGACGCTTGGCGGTGATCGTTGAATCGAGCTGGCGCAGGGAGCCGGCGGCGGCATTGCGCGGATTGGCGAAAGTCTTTTCGTCGTCCTCTTCCTGACGCTTGTTCATCTCCTGGAACGCCTTGCGCTCCATGTAGACTTCACCGCGCACGTCGATCGATTTCGGGTATTTGCCTTTCAGCTTTTGCGGAATGTCGTTGATGGTGCGCAGGTTGGGTGTCACGTCCTCACCGGTCGTGCCGTCACCCCGGGTAGCGCCCACGGTCAGCTCCCCGTCCTCGTAGCGCAGGCTGATCGACAAGCCGTCGATCTTGGCCTCGCAGGAGAGCGCGATCTCGGCGTCCGGCTTGAGGTCGATTTCGCGTTCCAGTCCGCGTCGAACCCGATCCAGGAACCCTTGCAGTTCCTCGTCGCTAAAGGCGTTGTCGAGCGACAGCATCGGCCGGCGGTGGGTCACCTTGGCGAATGCTGTCGTCGGCGTCGGCGCGACCCGCTGGGTCGGGCTGAACATGTCGACGAGCTGAGGGAAGCGCTCCTCGATCGCCTTAAGGCGAATGCGCAGCCTGTCGTAGTCGGCGTCGGAAATCTCCGGAGCGTCCTGCTCGTGATAGAGCTTGTCGTGATGGGCGATCTCGTCGGCCAGCCGCTTGTGCTCGCCGCGCGCCTGCCGCTCGGTCAGGTCATTGACCTCGATGCCGGCGACGACCTTGGCAGCCTTTGACATGCCTCGCTCCTCAGCCCGCGGTCGCCAGCAGCTTGTCGGCCGCGGCACGCGCCTCGGCCGTCACCTCGGCGCCGGACAGCATGCGCGCAATCTCCTCGCGGCGCCCCTTGCTGTCGAGGGCCAGGACATCGGTGCTGGCAGCGGTGCGCGTGATGGTCTTGCGGATCAGCCAGTGCCGGTCGGCGACGGCGGCGACCTGCGGGGAGTGGGTGACGACCAGCACCTGCACGTCCTTGGCCAGGCGCTTGAGGCGCTCGCCAACCGCGGCTGCCGTGGCGCCGCCGATACCGGAATCGACCTCGTCGAATACAATGGTGGCCGCATCGCCCACTTTGGCGAGGCATACTTTCAGCGCCAGCAGGAAGCGAGACAGCTCGCCGCCCGAGGCGATCTTGGCGATCGGGGCCGGCGGCGTGCCGGGATTGGTCGCGACCGTGAACTGCACCCGGTCGGTGCCGTTCTCCGACCATTCGGCCTCGGCAAGCGGCGTCAACTCGGTGACGAACCTTGCCTTCTCGAGTTTCAGCGGGCCGAGTTCGGCTGCGACGCCCTTGTCGAGGCGGGCCGCTCCCTTGCGCCGTGCGGCGGCCTGCGCCTCGGCTGCCTTCACGAAGTCGGCCCGCGCGGCCCTGGCAGCGGCGGCCAGCTTCTTCAGGCCGGCCTCGCCGTCATCGAGTGCCGCAAGCTGCGCTTTCATCTTTTCCGCCAGCGCCGCCAGTTCGGCCACGGGCACGTTGTGCTTGCGGGCAGCGGCGCGCAGGGCGAACAACCGCTCCTCGATCTTTTCGAGCTTGTTGGGGTCGAACTCGAGCGTATCGCGCGCGCTCTCTAGCTGCGCCTGCGCCTCGGTCGCCTCCGACAGCGCCTTGTCGAGCGCCGACAGCGCACTGTCGAGTCGGCCTTCAGCCTTGTCGGCGCTTCGCTCGATCAGCCGGTGGGCACTGCGCAGCGCACCGACCGCTCCCTTGCCATGTTCGAGTTCGCCCAGCGCCTGCGCCACCGATTCGCCGAGGGCGGTGCCGGCGCGCAGCAATTGCCGTTCGGCGGCCAGCCGCTCTTCGTCATCGGGCTTGGGTGCCAGCGCCTCGAGCTCCTTCACGGCATGACGCAGGAAATCCTCGTCGCGGCGGGCCGCGTCGGCCGCCGCTTCGGCGTCCGCCTTGGCCTGCTCGGCAGCTCGCCAGGCCCGCCAGGACTGCCGCACGGCGTCGC
>CAYZQZ010000232.1:0-6515 GCA_964480235.1 uncultured Reyranella sp.
CCGCAGGTCGTCGACTCGGTGAAAGTGCCGGTGATCGCCGCCGGCGGCATTGGCGACGGCCGCGGCATCGTCGCGGCCCTGGCTCTGGGGGCTTCAGGCGTTCAGATCGGCACGGCGTTCATGCTGACGCCGGAGGCCAAGACCACGCCGCTGCATCGCGCGGCGCTGAAGCAGGCCAACGACAACAGCACGACCCTGACCAACGTCTTCACCGGCCGGCCGGCGCGCGGCATCGTCAATCGCTATGTCCGAGAAGTCGGGCCGATGAGCGAACTCGCGCCGGCCTTCCCGCTGGCTGCCGGCGCGGCGCAGCCAATGCGCGCCGCTGCCGAGAAGGCGGGATCCGCGGACTTTACGTCGCTGTGGAGCGGGCAGGCGCCAACTTTCGCGCGCGAGATGCCGTCGGGCGACCTGTTCGCCCGCCTGGTCGAAGAGACCGGCAAGGTGGCGCGGCGCCTCGGCTGAACGGAGCCCCCGGATCGCCGTCAGTCCGGCGTGCGCCGGAAGAACTCGAAGGCGTGCGCGTCGCCTGCAAAGGTCCGGCGTGCGCCCCAGGGCAGCGACGGATCGGGCGTGAAGCGCGGGGCGAGCAAGGCCGATAGCGAAAGACTGGGCGGCTCGTCCTTGCCGTTCCACCCGAATACCATCAGGCCGCCCGGCTTCAGTACCGTCGCGAGTGCCAAGGAGAGTTCGTCCATTTCCCGCGGCGTGCCGCCGATCCCGTGATCGCCTGTCTCGGGAATCTTGTAGAACAGCACGCCGTTGCACACGACCGCGTCGAAGAAAGCCGGCGGACAGTGGCGATGGACCTCCTGTAGCGGCGCCACGATATGGTGCTTGCTGCCCCAGACCCGGAGCGATGCCAGCTTGTCGATGGTGAAGTACCGGTCGGGATCGTCGGCGAACAGCCTCTCGTACTGGTAGGTGTACGAGCTCGTCCCGACGAACAGCACCCTGCGGCAGTTGGCAGCCACCCACGGCATGACGTCGTTGCTGAGAAACAACCGCTCCGGATTCTCCCGCAGCATCACATCGTAGTCCTTGTTGATGTTCACGAACTTCAACAGGACAAAGCGATGCAACCGCTTCGGCACCAGTCTCTTCAGCCACGGCGCGGCGTCATTGATCCAGTACAGAAGGCGGACGACGAACGACATCTGCTCCCAGGTCCCGCGCCGCGCGATTGGCTCGCGAGGCAATTGCAGACGGTATGACGCGCAACATCGCCTAAGGCTAGTGCGTATTTTCCTCGATCCAGGCCGCATAGGGCGCCGAGATGTGTGTGAACGGCACGGCATGGATCGCCGGCAATTCATAGGAGTGCAGGTCGCGGATGGCGTTCTCGATCGCGGCGTACCGTTCCTCGGTGGTCTTTAGAAGGACGCGATATTCCTTGCCGCGCTCGATCCTGCCCTTCCAGGCGTAGACGCTGTCGATCTTTTCGATCTGGGCGCAGGCGGCGAGATGCGCCTCGACCATCGCCAGCGCCAGCCGGCGCGCCTCCCGCTTGCTGCCGACGGTGGTGACGACGGCTATCGGGGTGGCAATCGATGTCATGGCGTCCTCATCAGAAGATCGAGAAATACTCGCGCTGCTCCCAATCGTCCGGGCTCGCGTCCGACCTGGCGTTGAAGCGATCGATTTCGGCCTGCTTGAGCTTCACGAAGTAATCGACGAAGAAATCTCCGAGGCCGGTGCGCAGTGTCGTGTCGGCGTTCAGGGCGCCGAGCGACTCGCCGAGCGACTTCGGAAGCAGCGGCGCAGCGGCTTCATAGGGGGTGTCGGCCGACGGTCCGGGATCGCTGCCGCTTGCGATCCCATCGAGGCCGCAGACGATCTGGCTCGCCATGTAGAGATAGGGGTTGGCGGCGGGCTCGCCGACCCTGTTCTCCAGATGCGTCGTGGCATCGCCCGGACCGCCGAGCACGCGCACCATGACACCGCGATTTTCCCGTGCCCAGATGGCGCGGTCGGGCGCCAGCGAGAAGGGGCGGTAGCGCTCATAGCCGTTCAGGGTCGGGGTGCTGAATGCAGCCGCGGCGGGCGCATGTGCGAGCAACCCGCCCATCCAGTGCATGCCTACCGGCGACAGCGGCTCCGTCGCATCCATGAAGGCATTGGCGCCGGTCTTCCTGGCTTTGAGGGACTGATGCAGGTGCCAGCCGCTCGACATCACGTTGGGAATCTTCGGCCGGCACATGAAAGTCGCATGGTAGCCGTTGCGTTGGGCAACTTGTTTGGTGGCACTGCGGAACAGCACCATCGCGTCGGCGGGATCGAGGCCGGTGCCGGCGCGGAAAGTGAACTCGACCTGGCTTGGCCCGAATTCGACTTCCAGCGAGCGCAACGGCAGTCCCAGTCCGGCGATGTTGCCGCGGAGGATCTCGAGGATGGGATCCATCTCGTCGTAACGTTGCTCGGTCAGGTACTGATAGCCCTGGTTGAGCAGCGAGACGTCCGGCGGCGGCCCGGGCTGACCGGGTTGGCCGGCATCGTCCAGGGCGAGCCGCGCCCGCTCGAGCTTGAAGAGATGGAACTCGACTTCGAGGCCGGCGACGAAGTCGTAGCCGGCCTCGCCGAGCGACGCGAGCGCGCGACGACAGAGGTGGCGAGTATCGAGCGGCACTGGGCGTCCGTCGGCGAAAACGATGTCGCACAACATCCATCCGGTGTGCGGCGCCCAGGGCAGCACCCGGAAGGTCGACGGATCGGGCAGCATGACAACGTCGGCGGCACCTTCCCATTCCTTGGCTCCGAACGCGCCGCCCTGGCCCCAGACCGGGAACACGGTCTTATGGGCGGTGTCTTTCATCAGCATGGTGGCGCTGAAGCCAACTCCGCTTTTCAGCAGGCCGGCGATCTCGCCCGCGACATAGGTCTTGCCGCGCAGGATGCCATGCTGATCGGCGAAGGAGAGGCGAACCACGCTGAGTTCGCCGGCCTGGATGCGCCGCTCGACCTCGCGCGCCGCGGCCTTGCGCTCTTCGGTCCACAGACCGGCCTTCTCGGCGAGATGCATTTAAGGTGTCACCCCGAGCGAAGCGAGGGCACTTGGGCTAGCGGCAGGAAAGGTCGCTGGCTGAGTTCGGGATGACTCGGTCACTAAGCCACCAGCGGTGACGGCGTGGAGGCGGCCCAAGTCGAGCCGGCGCGGCGCTTGGCGTCGAATTCCTTCCAGTAGGTTTCCCAGCCGACGGTCGGCCCCATGCCGTCGACCGTGACGGGCCCCCGGATCTTCGACGCGTCCTCGGCGCCGAGGCACATCAGTGGCTTCTCGCCGTTGGCCACCTGGCCGATCGCCGACAGCAAAAGGCGGCGATAGGCAACGATCGCGCGGTCGCTGTAGCCGAGATGCTCTCGCGTGCGGTCCTGGATCCTGCCCTGGCCCTCGATCGCCCACTGGTCGTGCACGTTGATGTCGAAGCCCATGCCCGTATAGGTCTGGGTCTTCTGCTCGGCGATCGAGTAGCCGTACTGATTGTGCTTGCCGAGCCGCGGACGATAGTCCGGCAGCTCGTAAAGCTTCAGCCGCATGTCGCGCATGTTCTTGTGGTCGACCGGGTCGGTGAAGCTGGTGAAGATCGCGTACCAGTAGCAGCTCTCGTCGTCGATCGGCACGTGCCACTGGGTGATCGTCATCGTCGGGCTCATCGGGATGACGAACGCGTACGGGAAGACGAGGTTGGTGACGCGCACATGCGTATGCTGTTCGCTGATCTTGCGCAGCGCGAATAGCCGCATGCCGTAGTCGGTGGCCTCGACGTCGATGGTCGGGCGGCCGTACTCGCGCATCATCCGGGTCATCGGAATGTTGGAGTCCGCCGAATCGGCGCGGAACTGCCGGCCGTATTTGTCGCCCGAGGGGTCTTCGTCCTCGTAGAAGCGGTGCAGGTACGAGGCGTGCGCCGGATCGATGCCGACCTCCAGGGCCTGCAGCCAGTTGCAGTCGATCAGGCCCTTGAAGGCGAAGGCGTGGGTGCCGGGCGCGAGGAAGCAGTCGAACTCGGGAAAGGCAGGCGCTTCTGCGTCGCCGAGATAGGCGAAAACGATACCGTTCTTGACCATCACCGGATAGGAGCGCTGACGCACCTTCTGGCAGAGCACGCTGCCCTCGGGCTCGGCCGGCGTTTCCAGGCACTTGCCGTCGACGTCGAACAGCCAGCCATGGAACAGGCAGCGCAGACCGCCATTCTCGATGCGGCCATAGGCGAGATCGGCGCCCCGGTGCGGACAGTCGCGGTCGAGCAGGCCGTAACGGCCGCGCTCGTCGCGGAACAGCACGAAATCCTGGCCAAGCACCCGAACGGCCTTGGCCGGGCGCTCGTCGAGCAGTTCATCGGTCAGGGCGACCGGATGCCAGTAATGCCGCATCAGCGCGCCGCATTTGGTGCCGGGGCCGACCCGGGTGATCAGCTCGTTCTGCTCTGGGCTCATCATGTCAGGACTTTACCACATGGCCCTCGTACTGGGGCAGATCGTCGGTGATGGTGAACCACGATGCCTTGGACCCGACGAAGATGTGCGCGGTCGGCCGGATCGACGGCGCGTCGACCAGCGAGCCCATGGTGACGTGGACCCATTCGCCGTCCCGGACGAGGGAATAGAGCAGGGAACCGCACAGTGGGCAGTGGGCGTCGTGCGCTTTCTCCGGCTGCCCGCCGTAGATCAGCAGCTTGTCGGCGCCCGCAGTGACAGTGAGTTTTCCACGCTCGATGCCTGCAAATGGCTTGAAGGCCGAGCCGGTGGTTCGCCGGCAATTCGAGCAGTGGCAGTTCAGGGCGTACCGGAATTCGTCGGCCACCGCGTAGTGAACGGCGCCGCAATAGCATTTGCCGGCAAGGGTCTTTGCTGACGGAGGTTGGGCCATGGGCTTTCTCCCTTTGCAGAGGACAGTCTATACAATGCCGCTCATGAGTACCCTCGACGGCATGCCGGGCCCGACCTCGCGGCACTTCATTTCCCAGCGCCTGCGCATGCACTACGTCGATTGGGGCAATCCCGACGCGCCGCCGCTGCTGCTGGTTCATGGTGGGCGCGACCATTGCCGCAACTGGGACTGGGTCGCCCAGGCGCTGCGCAAGGATTGGCACATCATCTGCCCGGACCTGCGCGGACATGGCGATAGCCAATGGTCGCCGGACGGCAACTACCAGATGTCGGCGTACATCTACGATCTGGCGCAGCTCATCCATCAGCAGAACCTGGCGCCGGTCACCATCGTGGCGCACTCGCTGGGCGGCAATATCTGCCTGCGCTACACCGGCATTTATCCAGACAAGGTGCGCAAGCTGGTGGCGATCGAGGGGTTGGGGCCGTCGCCCAAGATGATCGCCGAGCGCGGCAACAAGACCATGTCGGAGCGTATGACGAGCTGGATCGAGGAGCAGCGCAAACTGTCGGGCCGCCTGCCGCGCCGCTATCCGACGATCGAGGACGCCTTCAAGCGCATGCAGGAGGAAAACGACCACCTCTCGGCCGAACAGGCCCGCCATCTGACCGTACAGGGCGTGAACCAGAACGAGGACGGCACGTACAGCTGGAAGTTCGACAATTACGTGCGCGTGAACCCGCCCTACGACATGAGCTACGAGGAGATCGAGAAGCTCTGGACGCAGATCACCTGTCCGACCCTGCTGGTCTACGGCAAGGAGAGCTGGGCTTCGAACCCGGAGAAGGACGGACGGCTGAAGCACTTCAAGACGGCGAAAGTGGTCGAGTTCGACGATGCCGGCCATTGGGTGCACCACGACCGACTGAACGCCTTCGTCGATACGGTGCGGGCGTTCATCGCCTGATTGAAGCACCATAATTGGTTCCCGGCGCCGATCGCTTCTATGATTGCGCCGTGATGCAGATCTTGTCCTTCATTCGTGCGAGCTTCGATCGGGCTTGCGATGGTCGGAACGCGGCCGGCTCTTCCGCGCGGGCGAATTCGCCAAGTGATTGATTGTATTGTCGGCTCGCGCGCCCGAAGAAGTATTGCCCCCTCGTTTTGTCGGGAAAGCGGGAAGTCCCTGTCCTGCGGTGAGCCGTGCCGGGTCGGTTGGGGGGCTTCGACCTTCCCGCACGATGCCGGCGAATCGATGGGGGAATCTGGTTTGGTGCCGATGGCGCCGGGGTTCGGGGCTATTCCTCCTGCGTTTTTTGTTTTTGTGCGCGCGGTCGGATGGGAAAGTGGGAAACCAGACGAAGATGCCGTTGCATCGGCCTCGCAGCGTTCCCACGATCCGTGAGAAACGCGTGGGAAATTAAGAAGCGCCTGAGGAGGCCCGAAGGGGAGGGATGACGTGAGAGCAGCGATCTTCCGCGGCGGCGACATCGTCGTCGATACGATGCCCGCACCCAAGCCGGCACAGGGGCAGGTGCTGGTGAAGACCCTGGCCTGCGGCATCTGCGGCTCGGACCTGCATGCCGCCAAGCATGCGCATCGCATGGTCGACATCAGCCGGCGAATCCCGGGTCGAATCCCGATGGACCTCTCGCGCGACGTCGTCATGGGGCACGAGTTCTGCTGC
>CAYZQZ010000233.1:0-6505 GCA_964480235.1 uncultured Reyranella sp.
GGCGCCGCCGCCGTGGCGCACGGCGCCACCGGCAAGGGCAACGACCAGGTCCGCTTCGAGCTCTCCTATTATGCGCTCAAGCCCGACATCAAGGTGATCGCGCCGTGGCGCGAATGGGAGCTCACTTCGCGCACCAAGCTTCTGGAGTTCGCCGAACAGAACCAGATTCCGATCGCCAAGGACAAGCGGGGCGAGGCGCCGTTCTCGGTCGACGCCAACCTCCTGCACTCCTCGAGCGAGGGCAAAATCCTGGAGGATCCCTGGGAGGAAGCCGACGAGATGGTCTACCAGCGCACCATCTCGCCCGAGGATGCGCCGGACAAGGCGACCTATGTCGAGATCGATTTCGACAAGGGCGACGCGGTCGCGATCGACGGCAAGAAGATGTCGCCGGCGACGTTGCTCACCAAACTCAACGAGCTCGGCAAGAAGAACGGCATCGGGCGCCTCGACCTGGTCGAGAACCGGTTCGTGGGCATGAAGAGCCGAGGCATCTACGAGACGCCGGGCGGAACGATCCTGCATGCCGCCCATCGCGGCATCGAGCAGATCACGCTCGATCGCGGCGCCGGCCATCTCAAGGACGAGCTCATGCCGAAATACGCCGAGCTCATCTATTACGGCTTCTGGTTTTCGCCCGAGCGCGAGATGCTGCAGGCGCTGATCGACAAGAGCCAGGAAAATGTCACAGGCACGGTGCGGCTGAAGCTCTACAAGGGCAATACCACCGTGGTCGGCCGCAAGAGCCCGAAGTCGCTGTACTCGATGAAGACCGTGACCTTCGAGGACGACCAGGGCGCCTACGACCAGCGCGATGCCGAGGGCTTCATCAAGCTCAACGCGCTGCGCCTGCGTCTGCGCGCGATGGGCGGCCAACCCAACAGCAAGAGTTCCAAGAAGTAAGGCGATGCCCTTCGACAACGACAGGCGACAGAGGCCGGAAGGCGGCGGTCAGGGGGGCGAGCGCGCCATCAACCTGCCGCCGACCATCCTCTGGATCATCGTCGTCAATCTGGCGATCCAGGGCCTGCGCGAGCTGTTGAGCGATGCCGCCGATCAGGGGCTCATCCTGCAATTCGCTCTGATCCCGGCAAACTACAGCAGCGACGCCGGCGACCTGTTGTCGAAGATCGTCTCGCCGGTCACCTACCAGTTCCTGCATGGCGGCTGGGTGCATGTCGGCGTCAACATGCTGAGCCTCGCCGCCTTCGGAGCGCCGGTCGAACGCATCTTGGGGCCGCGTCGCTTCCTCGCCTTCTATATCTGCGCCGGCATCGTCGCGGGCTTCATCCATGTTGCCTTCTTTGCCGATTCGAGCGATCCGGTGGTCGGCGCCTCCGGCGCGATCAGCGGCGTGTTCGGCGGCGTACTGATGCTGCTGCGCAGCGCCGGCCGCATGTCGTCGCTGCTGCCGGTGGCCGGCATCTGGATCGCGCTGAATGTCTTCTTCGGCTATTTCGGAGCAACGCCGGGTACCGGCGGCGAGCCGGTGGCCTGGCTCGCCCACATTGGCGGCTTCGTCTTCGGCCTGGCGGCAATTCGCTTCTTCGTGCCCCGCTCGCCGGTGTAGAGCCCGCCAGGGGCAGGTCTTGCTGCTGTAACCCACGCCGGCCCGCGGCGCGCTATAGTCCGGGCCGATGGCCGACCAGGGTCTTCCCTTCCCCCGCACGCTCGCTGCCAATGCCGTGGTGCTGGCACCATCCTTCACGGCGCTGGCGATCCTTTACGGCTGCGGCGCGCTGGCGCTGAAGCCGGCGCTGCTGGCGGCCGCGGGTATCGCCGCCGTCTCGGCCTTTCTGGTGCAGCGCTATCTCGGCGCGCTCGCGCGCTTCGTGCGCTTCGTTGGCGATCTTTCGGGCGAGCAGGACCCGGTGATGCCGCGCCTGCCCTTCGCGCCGCTCACAGAGGAGCTGGCGAGCGCCGCGGCGACGCTCGCCACCGGCTGGCGCCGCCAGCGGGCCTCGATCGACAATCTCGCGACGTCGGCGCAGGCGATCGTCGATGGCCTGCCCGATCCCCTGATCGGCGTCGATCGCCAGCGTCGCATCGTGCGCACCAATCGCGCCGGACGGGCCCTGCTCGGACCGGTTGGCGCCGAACGCGACCTGTCGACCGTGCTGCGCCAGCCCGAGCTTCTGGCAGCGATCGATCGTCTGCTCGAAGCCGGGCCCGACGGCAATTTCGTCAATCCCGAGCAGGCGACGATCGGCATCGCGCTGCCCGGACCACCGGAGCTCGATTTCATCGCCCATGTGAGGCGTCTGCCGCGTGCGGCCGCCGATGGCTCGCTGGCGCTGGTGGTGCTGCACGATACCACGGCGCTGCGGCGTGCCGAACGCATGCGCGCCGATTTCGTCGCCAACGCCAGCCACGAGCTCAAGACGCCGATCGCGGGCCTGGCGGGCTTCATAGAGACATTGCGCGGGCCGGCACGCGACGACGCCACTGCGCGCGAGCGCTTCCTTGGCATCATGGCGGAGCAGGCCGACCGCATGCGCCGACTGGTCGACGATCTGCTGATGCTGTCGCGCATCGAGCAGCATGAGCATTCGCGGCCGGCGGCGGCGGTCGATGTCGAGCGCGTGCTGCGTGGGGTCAACGACCTGTTGCACCTGAAGGCGTCATCGCGCGGCGTTGTGCTGGAGATCGACGTCGAGAAGGGGCTGCCGCCGGCGGTGGGCGACCATGACGAGCTCACCATCGTGTTCCAGAACCTGATCGACAACGCGATCAAGTACACCAAGGGAGCGAGCAAGGTGCGGGTCGTGGCACGCGGCGGCGGCGGCGGAGATCTCCTGGTGTCGGTCTCGGACGAGGGCGACGGTATTGCCGCCGCCCACCTGCCGCGTCTCACCGAACGCTTTTACCGGGTCGACACCGCCCGATCGCGTCAGCTCGGCGGAACCGGGCTGGGGCTCGCCATCGTGAAGCACGTGGTCAATCGGCACCGTGGCCGACTCGAAATCCAGAGCACTCCGGGCAAGGGGTCGGTCTTCACCGTGACGCTCCCCTCGACCCAAAGACCCTGAAAGAGCATCCAAGCCCCTTATCCACCGCTGTAATCGGGCGTCGAAGGCTCCGTCATCGAACTGTCATATATTCGTAATATAAGGGTGACCGTCGCCTCCTACTGCCATTCCCGTTGGACCGAACAAGGAGGGTTCCCGTGAGGATTTCCAAATTAGCTTTGACGGCCGTCGCTGCGATCGCGACGTCATGGTCAGCCTGGGCGGTCGATATTTCCGGCGCCGGCGCGACGTTTCCCTATCCGATCTATGCCAAGTGGGCAGATGCCTACAAGAAGGAGACCGGCAACGGCCTGAACTACCAGTCGATCGGATCGGGCGGCGGCATCAAGCAGATCAAGGCCAAGACCGTGACCTTCGGCGCCACCGACGCGCCGCTCACGGGCAAGGACCTTGAGGAGTCGGGTCTGGTTCAGTTCCCGATGGTGATGGGTTCGGTGACGCCTGTCGTAAATCTCGAAGGCGTCAAGCCCGGTGAGTTGGTGCTCGACGGGCCGACATTGGCCCAGATCTACCTCGGCCAGATCAAGAGCTGGGACGATCCGGCGATCGCCAAGCTCAACCCCAACGTCAAGCTGCCGAAGCAGGCGATCGTTCCAGTGCGTCGCTCGGACGGATCGGGGACGACCTATAACTTCGCCTACTACTTGGCGGAAGTGAGCGCGGATTGGAAGGCGAAGGTCGGCGTCAACACGGCGCTGCAGTGGCCGGTCGGCATTGGCGCCAAGGGCAACGAAGGCGTGGCCGGCAACGTGGCGCAGACCAAAGGCTCGATCGGCTATGTCGAGTACGCCTACGCCAAAGAAAACAAGATGACCTTCACCAAAATGATCAACAAGGAGGGCAAGGCGGTCGCCCCGGGCTCGGATTCGGTGCAGGCCGCCGCGGCAAACGCCGACTGGAGTTCCAAGCCGGGCTTCGGCGTGATCCTGGCCAACCAGCCGGGCGACAGATCTTGGCCGATGGCGGCCGCAACGTGGATCCTGATGTACAAGAAGCCAGAGAAGACCGCCGACACGGCCGAAGCGTTGAAGTTTTTCGCCTGGGCCTACGCCAGGGGCGACAAGATGGCCGAAGAACTCGACTACGTGCCGATGCCCCAGAACGTCGTCAACGAAATCCAGAAGATGTGGTCGGCCGAGATCAAGGACGGCAGCGGCAAGCCGCTTTACTAGCTGGCCAAGTAAGGCCGTCGATACGTGAGACCCGCTCCTTCCGCGATGGAAGGGGCGGGCCGTGGGGAGGGGAATGGCTAGCGAGGGGCCTAAAGTGACCGATGCGGTCTTGCGGGATGCGACGGCGAGCGAGGCGTTGTCGAGGGCGGCCGTGCTGCGCCGCCTGCGGCTGTCTGACGCCGTTTTCCACGGCCTGACGCGCGCCGCGGCATTCACGGTACTGGCGCTGCTGAGTGGCGTCATTATCTCGCTGGTCGTCGGCTCCTGGCCGGCGCTCAGCACCTTCAAGTTCTCTTTCTTCGCCACCGAGGATTGGAACCCGGTGACCGAGAAATTCGGTGCCTTGGCGCCGATCTACGGCACGCTGGTGACCTCCTTCATTGCCATGATGATCGCTGTGCCGATCGGTCTGATGGTGGCGTTCTTCCTGACCGAACTCTGCCCGATGGCCTTGCGACGGCCGATCGGCATTGCGATCGAGCTGTTGGCCGGCATCCCCAGCATCATCTACGGCATCTGGGGCCTGTTCGTTTTCGCACCGTTCCTCCAGCAGCATGTCCAGCCGTTCCTGATCGATGTCTTCGGGAACATTCCCGTGCTGAGCACGATCTTCCAAGGCCCGCCTTACGGAATCGGCGTGCTGACCGCCGGCCTGATCCTGGCGATCATGGTGCTGCCCTTCGTCACCTCAATCTCGCGCGACGTGTTCGACGCAGTGCCGCCGGTGCTCAAGGAAGCGGCCTATGGCGTGGGATGCACCACATGGGAGGTGTTCCGCAACATCATCCTGCCCTTCACGCGAGTGGGCGTGATCGGCGGCTTCATGCTGGGGCTGGGTCGCGCCCTGGGCGAAACCATGGCCGTTACCTTCGTGATCGGCAATGCCCATCACATCTCGGCATCGATCTTGGCGCCGGGAACTACGATTTCGGCATCGATCGCCAATGAATTCACCGAAGCCGTCGGTGATCTCTATACCTCGTCGCTGATCGCGCTCGGACTGATCCTGTTCTTCATCACTTTCGTTGTGCTGTCGATCGCGCGCCTCTTGCTGATGCGCATGCAGCGGCGGGAGGGTTAGACCTATGGCAACCAACGCACAAAATTCCCTCTATACCCGCCGCCGCCGGACCAACCTGATCGCCAAGGGCCATGCCTATGTCGCAACCGGCATCGGGCTGGGCTGGCTGGTGCTCATCCTCGGCGTACTGCTCTACCAGGGTGTGAGCGGCCTTTCGCTCTCGGTGTTCACCGAAAACACGCCGCCGCCCGGCGCCGCCGGCGGCCTGCTCAACGCCATCATCGGCAGCCTGCTCCTGACGATCCTCGCGGTCATGATTGGCACGCCGATCGGAATCCTGGCTGGCACCTACATGGCCGAGTACGGCCGGCACGACAAACTCACGAGCGTCGTGCGCTTCATCAACGACATCCTGCTGTCGGCACCGTCGATCGTGATCGGCCTGTTCGTCTACGAGATCATGGTGGCGCCGATGGGCCATTTCTCGGGCTGGGCGGGCGCCGTGGCGCTGGCGGTGATCGTGATCCCGGTCGTGGTGCGCACGACCGAGGACATGCTGACCCTGGTGCCCGACACGCTTCGCGAAGCCGCCGCCTCGATCGGCCTGCCACGCTCGCTGATGATCATGCGCATCGCCTATCGGGCGGCGCGCGCCGGCATCGTCACCGGCGTGCTGCTTGCCATCGCCCGGATCAGCGGCGAGACCGCGCCGCTGCTGTTCACGGCACTGAATAATCAGTTCTGGACGGTCGACATGAACGCGCCGATGCCGAGCCTGCCGGTGGTCATCTTCCAGTTCGCCCTTTCGCCCTACGCCGAATGGCAGAAGCTCGCCTGGACCGGTGCACTGCTGATTACCTTCACGGTGCTGGGCCTCAGCATCTTCGCCCGATCCCTTACCGCAGGCAGGAAATCGTCATGAGCATGCAATCGACACAAGGTCCTGCCGTCGCGGTGCCCGTCGCCGCCCACGCCGCGATCGACACGGCGGGCTTGCGCGAGAAGATCTCGATCCGCAACCTCGAGTTCTTCTACGGCGATGCCCGCGCGCTCAAGAGCATCAGCCTGTCGCTCTACGCCAACAAGACGACGGCCTTCATTGGACCGTCCGGTTGCGGCAAGTCGACCCTGCTGCGGATCCTGAATCGCATGTACGACCTCTATCCCGGCCAGCGCGCGACAGGCGACGTGCTGTTCGACGGCGCCAATCTGCTCGACCCGCGTCAGGATATCAATCTGCTGCGGGCCCGCATCGGCATGGTGTTCCAGAAGCCGACGCCGTT
>CAYZQZ010000234.1:0-6486 GCA_964480235.1 uncultured Reyranella sp.
GAGATACGGGGCCTACGAGCCCAAATCCCAGGGCAACAAGGCGATGCTGCCCCACGTCGACGAGTTTCGACCGGTGCACAACCTCGAAAGCCTCGCCGGATTGATCGCGGCCCTCGATATGAAGACGCACGCCGCCGACCGGCGGCTCGGCAACTGGCAGACCGAATTGCGGAAGGAGTAGAGATGAGCGACGCACTCGAAGTCCTCGACCAGGTCGGCAAGTGGAAAGAGTCCGGCAAGGGCGTGGCGGTGGCCACGGTGATCGTGACCTGGGGATCCTCGCCGCGTCCCGTCGGCAGCCAACTCGGCGTCGACGATGTCGGCAATATGGTGGGGTCGGTCTCCGGTGGCTGCATCGAGGGTGCCGTGGTCAAGGAAGCGCTCGATGCGATCAAGGACGGCAAGCCGCGCCTGCTCGATTTCGGCGTCACTGATGAGCAGGCCTGGGATGTCGGCCTGGCCTGCGGCGGCAAAGTCCAGGTATTCGTCGAGAAGGTGAACTGATCCGATGCAAGCCAGCACGCTCGCCGCACTGCAGGAGGCGCGCACCCGGCGTCGCGCCGTCGTTCTCGCCACCCGCCTCAGCGACGCCGCCGAAGGCCTGGTCTATCGCGATGTCGCCAACGGCGCGCTCGCCGCCGATGCCACCATTGTCGGGGCCGCACGGCGGGCCATGGACATCGGCAAGAGCGAGACCGTGGATATCGGTGGCCAGAAGATCTTTCTCAACGTCTACGTCCCGCCGCCGCGCCTGATCATCGTCGGCGCGGTCCACATCGCGCAGAGCCTGGCACCGATGGCGACCATGCTCGAGTTCGACGTCACCGTGGTCGACCCGCGCGGCGCCTGGGCGACCACCCAGCGCTTTCCCGGCGTGAAGGTGATCAGGGATTGGGCCGACGAGGCCTTCCAGGCCATGGGCCTCGATGTCTCGACCGCCGTCGTCACCTTGACCCACGATCCCAAGCTCGACGATCCGGCGCTCGAATCGGCGTTGAAGTCGGACGCGTTCTATATCGGCGCGCTGGGAAGCAAGCGTACCCACGCCAAGCGCAAGGAACGCCTGGCCGAGGTCGGTATCACCGACGAGATGTTCGCGCGCATCCACGGTCCGGTCGGCCTGAACATCGGTGCGAAGTCTCCGGCCGAGATTGCCGTGTCGATCCTGGGCCAGATCATCGAGGTGCGGGCGCGCCGGCTCGAGGCGCTGGCCGCGCCCAGGGTCGCGGCCGCGTGAGGCAGGCAGCGTGAGATTCGGCGAGACTCCGATCGACGAGGCTGCCGGCGCGATCCTCGCGCACAGCTGGCGCGCGAACGGGGTCAATTTTTCCAAGGGTCGGCGACTCTCCGGGGACGACGTCGCGAAGCTCAAGGCTGCCGGTGTCGCGTCGGTGATCGCCGCGCTGCTCGAGGCCGAAGACATGCACGAGGACGAGGCGGCGGAGAATGTCGCCCGTGCGCTGGCGGGCGAGGGCATCGAGATCACCGCTCCCTTCACCGGCCGCTGCAATCACTTTGCCCGCGAGGCCGGCCTGGCGGTGATTGACCACGAACGCATCGACGCCCTGAACGAACTCGACGAGGCGGTGACCGTGGCGACGCTGCCGCCGTTCGCCCGGGTCGTGCCGCGCCAGATGGTGGCGACGGTGAAGATCATTCCCTATGCCGCGCCGCGGACGGCGGTGAAGCGCGCGATCGATGTCGCCCATTCGGCCAACCAGCCGCTGGTCTCGGTCCGGCCGTTCAAGGCGATGCGCGCCGGGCTGGTCCAGACGCGGCTGCCGGGCACGCGGGACAAGGTGCTCGACAAGGCGTTGAGCACCACCGGCAAGCGGCTGACCTCTCTTGGCAGCGCTCTGGTCGGGGAGCGGCGCTGCGATCACGACCCCGGCGCCATTTCGTCGGCGCTCAGGGAATTGAAGGGCGAAGGTTGCGACATTTTCCTGATCGCCGGGGCCTCGGCGATCGTCGATCGCCACGATGTCGTTCCGGCCGGCATCGAGTCGGCGGGCGGCAAGGTCGTGCATTTCGGCATGCCGGTCGATCCCGGCAACCTGTTGTTGACCGGCGAGTTCGACGGCAAGCCCGTGCTCGGGCTGCCGGGCTGCGCGAAATCGCCCAAATACAACGGCTTCGACATGGTGCTCGAGCGACTCGCCGCCGGCCTGCCGGTCGGTCGTGCCGAGATCGTGCGCATGGGGGCGGGCGGACTGCTCGCCGAGATTCCGAGCCGGCCGCAGCCGCGCGACGACAGCGACTCCGATCCGGAAGAGGGGCCGCAGCAGGCGCCCCGGGTCGCTGTCGTGTTGCTTGCCGCCGGTAGGTCGACCCGCATGGGCGGGCCGAACAAGATGCTGGCCGAGGCCGACGGGGAGGCGCTGGTTGTCCACGCCGCGAAGGCCGCGCTCGCGTCGCAGGCCGTCGAGATCGTCGTGGTCCTGGGTCACATGGCGGATCAGGTGAAGGCGGCGGTCGCTGCGGCCGTTCCGACCGGCCGTCTGCGCTTCGTGCTCAATCCCGACTTCGCGCAGGGGCTCAGTACCTCGGTGCGCACCGGTATTGCCGCCCTCGGCAAGGACATCGACGCCGCCATCGTTCAGCTGGGTGACATGCCGGGCGTCACGTCGGGTCTGCTCGATCGCCTGATGGCGGCTTTCAGTCCGGTCGAGGGGCGTGCGATCTGCGTGCCGACGGTTGGCGGAAAGCGCGGCAATCCTGTCCTGTGGGCGCGGCGTTTTTTTGCCGAGATGGCCGGGGTCGAGGGCGATACGGGCGCGCGGCACCTGATCGGCGAGCATGCCGACCTGGTCTGCGAGGTGGAAATGACCGGCGAGGCGGCGATCACCGACATCGATACGCCCGAGGCGCTGGCGGCCTGGCGGGCCCAGAATCGAGACAAGGGCAAGGCATGAGCTTCGACGTCGCGTCCGTTCGCCAGCAGTTCCCGATCCTGGGCGAGATCATCGACGGCAAGCCGGTCCACTATCTCGACAATGGCGCTTCGGCCCAGACGCCGATGGCCGTGCTCGACGCTGTGCGCAAGTACGAGACCACGGGACGCGCCAACGTGCTGCGCGGCGTCCATCGGCTGGCCGAGCGGGCGACCGAGGCCTACGAGCATGCGCGGGAGGAGGTAGCTGCCTTCCTCGGGGTGCAGGCCATGGAGATCATCTTCACCGGGGGCTGCACGGCGGCGATCAACCTGGTCGCCTATTCCTATGGTTCGCTGCTGAAGCCGGGCGACCGAATCCTGCTTTCCGAGTTGGAGCACCATTCCAACATCGTCCCCTGGCAGATGCTGCGCGCCCGGTCAGGAATCGAGATCGACATGCTCCCGGTGACGGAGGATGGCCGGATCGACCTGGGTCACTTGCCGAGGCTGCTGACACCGCGCACCAAACTGGTGTCGCTGGCCCACATCTCCAATGTCACGGGCGCACTTGTCGATGTAAAGATGCTGGTAGACGCCGCCAAGATGGTGGGGGCCAGAGTGATGCTGGATGGAGCCCAGCGTGCACCGCATGGCCCGGTCGACCTGCCGTCGCTCGGCGTCGACTTCTACGTGTTCGCCGGCCACAAAGCGTACGGTCCCAACGGCATCGGGGTGCTGTGGGCGAGGCCCGAGTTGCAGGAGGAAATGCCGCCCTTCCATGGCGGCGGCTCGATGATCGGCCGGGTGACCTTTGCCGAGACGACGTGGGCGCGGCCGCCACGCCGTTTCGAGGCCGGCACGCCACCGATCGGTCCGGCGATCGGGCTGGGGGCTGCATGCCACTGGATGCGCGGGCTCGATTGGAGCGGCGCGCACGATCACGAGATGGCGCTGGCACAGCGTGTGATGGACGGGCTGCAGCAGATCGATGGCGCCCGGCTGTTCGGTCCGGCCAGTCTGCAGAAGCGCTATCCCGTGGTGTCGTTCACCCTGGACGGCGTGCACCCGCACGACGTGGCCCAGATGCTCGATTCCTTCGGCGTCGCGGTGAGGGCGGGGCACCATTGCGCGCAGCCTCTGATGGACCGCTTCGACCTCGACGGCACGACGCGGGTGTCGATCGCGCCCTACAACGACAACTCCGACATCGACGCGTTGCTCGCCGGAGTGAAGCACGCCGCGAAGACCCTTCGCTGAGATCGGGCCGATGAACGACCAGCTCTACCAGGAAAAGATCGTCGCCCTGGCCAAGGCCAAGACCGGTGCGGGCAAGCTCGCCAGCCCGACAAAATCGGCGCGCCGCGACAACCCGCTGTGCGGCGACCGCGTGACCGTGGATGTGCGGTTGGAGAACGGACGCATCGCTGAGATCGCCCATCAGGTGCGGGGCTGCCTGTTGTGCCAGGCCTCGGCCTCGGCTTTGGCTTCGGTTGCGGTTGGCAAGGACGCGGCCGGCATTGCCGGCATCCGGCGCGATGCCGAGCGCTCCCTCGGCCGCGAACACGGAACGGCGGGCGCGCCGTTCGACGCCTTCGCGCCCGTGGCCGCTCACAAGTCGCGGCAGGATTGCGTGCTGCTGCCGTTCGAGGCCTTGAAGGACGCGCTCTCGTAGATTCGTCCATGTCTCGCCGCGGTTGTGTCACACTCGCCGCGCACGGTTCGTCTCGCGTACGCGGGTGCGCATCGAACGGGAGAGGCTTCATGAAAAGACTGTTGATCGTCGCCTTGGTGGCTGTCCTGGCGTTGCCCGGACTTGCCGCCGCGCAGGACCTTGTTCTCAAGCGGGTCATGCTGTCGTCGGGCGGACTGGGCTATTTCGAGTACGAAGCCACCGTCGAAGGCGACGCGGTCCTGAGGCTGACCGTGGCGCTCGAGCAGGTCGACGACGTGCTGAAAAGCCTGGTCGTCTACGATGACAAGGGTGCGGTGGGCGGACTGAGCCTCCCCGGGCGCGAGCCGCTGAAGCAGGCGTTCAAGGATCTGCCCTTCGACGAGGACGTGCTGGCCTCGCCGGCCTCGCTGCTCGCGACGCTCAAAGGCGCCCAGATCTCGGTCGGCGGCGGGCGTGCGATGTCGGGGCGGGTGATCTCGGTCGAGCCGGAGACCGCCACCACTAACGACGGCAAGACCACGATCCGCCGGACGCGGGTCACCTTGCTGACCGATCGCGGCCTGCAGCAATTCATTCTCGAGGATGCGGAGAACCTGCAATTCGCCGACGCCGGCCTGCGCGACAAGATCAGCCAGGCACTCATGGCGATCCAGTCCAACCGCGCCAAGGAGGCGCGTACCATCGATCTGGCGGCGCGAGGGCAGGGCAAGCGCACGGTACGCGTGGCCTACATCGTCGAGGCTCCGGTCTGGAAGGCGTCCTATCGTCTGACACTTCCGGGAGACAACGCCCCGCGCTCGGCGCTGCAGGGCTGGGCGACGGTCGAGAATCTGAGCGGCCAGGACTGGAAGAATATCGAGCTGACCCTGGTGTCGGGCCGTCCCGTCGCCTTCCATCAGGCGCTGTACGAGGCCTACTACGTGACGCGCCCCGAAATTCCCGTCGAAGTCGCCGGACGACTGATGCCGAATGTCGATCGCGGCGGCGTGCGGCTTCGCGAGGCGGCTCCACCTCCGCCACCGCCCGCGCCGATGCCGGCGCAGAAGAACATCTTTCAGGAGCGGGCTGCCTCCGCGCCGGCCTATGCGCCGCCACCGCCGGCGGCGAGCGCGGCCGACCAGTTCGAGGCGACCGACGCCGCCACCCAGGTCGTGTTCAAGTTCCCGCGCGCGGTCAGCGTCGAGAACGGCCGCACGCTGTCCATTCCCATTCTCGATCGCCAGGTGCCCGCGGGCCGGCTGGCGCTCTATCAGGCCGATACGCCGGCGCGCAATCCGCTGGCGGCGGTGCGGCTGACCAACGATGGCGAGACCGGCCTGCCACCGGGAATCCTGACGATCTACGAGCGCGACAAGACGGGCAACGTTGCCTATGTCGGCGATGCACGGCTGTCGGCCTTCCCGGTCGGCGAGACGCGCTTACTGGCCTATGCGCTCGACGAGAAGATCGTGATCGAGCGTGACGAGGCACGCACCGACCGGCTGGCGACAGGCGCCATCGTCGACGGCGTGCTGCGCTACTCGCGGCTGGTGCGCCAGACCACGACCTACCGCGTGCGCGGCCCGGCCAAGGAGCCGCGCCAGCTGGTGATCGTGCAGCGTCGCCTCAATGGCTGGACCCTGGTGAAGCCGGACAGCAAGGGCGTCGAGATCAGCGAGGGCAATTATCGCCTGCCGTTCCAGCTGCCCGGCGGCGACCAGACCCAGACGTTCGAGGTCGCCCAGGAACAGACCCAGCAGCAGGACATGCGCCTGCTCGACGGGGCGGCGGATCAGATCCGCCTGTTCGCCCAGGCAAAGGAATTCGACGCCAAGACCCGCGATGCGCTGACCAGGGTCCTGCAATTGCAGGGAACCGTCGCCGAAGCGCAGCGCAAGGTCACCGAACTCGACGGGCAACGCAAGGCGATCGTCGACGAACAGGCACGCCTTCGCGTCAACCT
>CAYZQZ010000235.1:0-1528 GCA_964480235.1 uncultured Reyranella sp.
CAGGCAGCCCAGCACCAGGTACATCACCATGATCAGCGCCAGCACGCCGTAGGGACCGATGCCCAGGCCGGTCAGGAACTCCGTCACCTTCTGCGGCACCTGGGTAATGGTGAGGAAATACCCGAACAGCAGGGCGCCAATCAGGACGGTGAAGACCGCGGCGGCGGTGCGGGTTGCCTGCAGCAGCGACGCACGGATCGCCTTGCCGTCGAGACGGCCGCGCAGCACGCCGAGTAAGAACGCACCCGATGCGCCGACGCCGCCTGCTTCGGTCGGGGTGAAGACGCCGCCATAGAGGCCACCGATCACCAGCACGAACAGCAACATCGGCGCCCAGACATCCTTGAGGCCGGCAAGGCGGTCCTGCAAAGACGCCTTCGGAACGGTCGGCAGCAGGTCGGGCTTCAGGCGACAGATCAGGGCGATGGTGATCATGTACATCGCCATGGCCAGCAGACCGGGCAGGATGCCGGCCTGGAACAGCTTGCCGATATCCTGCTGGGTGATGAGGCCGTAGACGGCCAGCACGGTCGAGGGCGGCAGCATGGCGCCCAGGGTGCCGCCGGCCGCGATCACGCCAGTCGAGAAGCTCTGCGGATAGCCATAGCGGCGCATCTCCGGATAGGCGACGGTCGAAAAGGTCGCCGCCGTTGCAACGGATGAACCCGAGATCGCGGCAAACGCGCCGCAGGAAATGATTGTGGCGAGCCCCAGCCCGCCGCGCCGGTGCCCGACGAATGTATTGGCGGCCCGGAATAGTTCGCGGCTCACGCCCGAAGCCGAGACAAAGGCGCCCATCAGCAGGAACATCGGGATGACGCCGAACTGGTAGCTGGTCACCGTACGCATCGAGGTCTGGCCGACGAGCTTCAGCGCGGGTGCGCCGCCCGTCAGATAGGCGTAGCCGGCGACGCCGACCAGCCCCATCGCCATGCCGACCGGCACGCGCAGCAGCATCAGCACGAACAGGGCGATGAAGCCCACCAGAGCAACGGTATCGGGGCTCACGCGGGCGTCTTGGCGTCGTGGATGTCTTCCGGATGGAAGATCAGGCGGTAGGTGCGGATGGCGATCAGAAGCACGGCGGAGGCGTCGCCGATCCAGGCAATGGCGAAAAACGGCCAGGTCGGCAGGCCGAGATCGTATGTCAGGACGTGATCCCGCCAGGTCGAGGCGACCTTGTCGAACAGCGTGTAGGTCTGGACCGTGACGACGAACAGCAGCACCAGTGTGGCGAAAACGTCGATCGCCCGCTTCCAGCGGGGGCCGACCTGGGCCCAGACCAGGTCGACGGTAATGTGCGTGCCGCGATAGGACGTGGCGGCGATACCCCAGAAGATCAGGATACCGAGCAGCATGCTGCCGAAGTCGTAGGCGTCCGGTATCTGCACGGCAAAGAACCGGCGCAGCAGCACCGAGATGAATATATCGGCAGCCACCAGCCCCACGAACAAGGCAGCAATCGCCTCGATCGTATCGATGATACGGTCCATGACGCTACGCTTCACGAGCCTCTCCCTGAGGCCAA
>CAYZQZ010000235.1:1628-6451 GCA_964480235.1 uncultured Reyranella sp.
GAGACTTTGACCGCCCATTCGGTGGTGCAGTGGTCGTCGATCACCTTCTTCTGCGCCGGCGACATGGCGTCGTACTTGGCCTTGTTCATCGAGTAGGTAAAGACGGTCGAGTAGAGCGGCACGTCCATATGGTACTTGGTGACCTTGTCGAGGCCGAACAGGAACATCGATCCCCACGGGAAAAAGATCGCGTCGGCCACACCACGCTCGATCACATCGCGCGCCTCGGGTGCAGAGGCCTGCACGTTGGTACCGCCCAGCATGGTCACCATCTGTCCGATCGTGCTCTGCGCCGGGCGAATCTTCATGCCCTTGATGTCTTCCGGCACCACGACCTTCTTCTTGCCGTGATACGCGCCGGGATCGTGGATGAAGGCGAAGCAGAAATGCGTGTCCTTCATCTCCTGTGCGGCATGCTTGCGATACCACTGGTCGAGCGCCGCAGTGCCCTTGTCGGCATCGGCGAAGGTGAAGGGCAGCTGGCCGACCGCGATGACCGGGAAGCGGCCGGGCTGGTAGCCCGGGTTTACGTAGGTCACATCGGCAATGCCGTCGCGGGCCATGTCGTAGTGGTCGAACGCCTTTCCGAGCTGTTCGGACGGAAAGATGGCGCTCTTGATCGTGCCGTTGGACGCCTTTGTGATCGAATCGGCCCACTCCTTGGAGGCCGGGACCAGAGGATGGGCCGGCGGCAGCCAGATCGAGATCTTCAGGTCGACGGGCTTGTCCTGCGCCATCGCCGACGCGCCACCAAGAGTCGCAGCCAGCGCCAGAGCGGACACTGCCAGCATCGGGATCCGGGCGATCTTCTTCATTGGGCCTTCCTCCGTTATTCGTTTGGACCCAAAACATACCGGGCCATGACAGCAGCGCCAACCCGGTTTATAGCCGCCGCGCAATGGAAGACTCCCCGCTCGCCTCCCGCCAGGCCGCCCTGGAAATCCTGACGGCCTGTCTCGACAAAGGGCAGCCGCTGGACGATGCGCTGGCGCGCCACGCCGCGTTCGACGGCGGTGACGCCCGCGCCCTGGCGCCGCGCGACCGTGCGTTCGTGCGGCTGCTGCTGGCGACAACCCTGCGTCGCCTCGGCGAAATCGACGAGGTGCTGGGCCTGATGGTCGAGCGTCCGCTCACCGGCCCAAATGCCGCGGGCCGAGAGATCCTGCGCCTCGGTGCGGCTCAGCTTCTGTTTCTCGGCACGCCGGCGCATGCCGCAGTCGACACTGCCGTCCGCCTGATCGAACGGGCGGGCCTGCCCCATCTCAAGGGTCTGACCAACGCCGTTCTGCGCCGGGTGGCGCGCGAAGGCGTCACCCTGCTGGGCGACCGCGATCCGGCGCGCCTCAACACCCCGCATTGGCTCTGGGAATCGTGGACAGCGAGCTACGGCGAGGAGACCACGCGTGCCATCGCGGCGGCGCACCTGATCGAAGCGCCGCTCGACGTCACGCCACGGTCGGATGCCATGTTCTGGGCCGGCCGCCTGGAGGGCGAGTTGCTGCCGACCGGCACGATCCGCCGTACTGCAGGCGGCCACGTCGCCGAACTGCCGGGCTTTGGCGAGGGCGCCTGGTGGGTCCAGGACGCCGCGGCCGCGCTGCCGGTTCGCCTGTTGGGCGATGTTTCGGGCAAGCGCGTGGCCGACCTCTGTGCCGCACCGGGCGGAAAGACGATGCAGCTCTGCAAAGCGGGCGCGCAGGTTGCCGCCGTCGACATTTCAAATCGCCGTATGACGCGCCTTGGCGAAAACCTCGTGCGTATGGGATTTGCCGCCGAGTTGGTCACGGCGGACGCCGCCAAGTGGGCGCCATCGGAGCGGTTCGATTTCGTCCTGCTTGATGCACCCTGCTCCGGCACCGGTACTTTGCGGCGGCACCCCGATATCGCCTGGTTGAAGGACGAAGAGGATGTCAGTCGCCTGACGTTGACCCAGGACCGCCTGCTGACGCATGCCGTCGATTTGCTGAAGCCGGGGGGCCTGCTCGTCTATGTCGTATGCTCTCTGCAGCAGGACGAAGGACCCGCCCGCATTGCCGCCCTGATGGGACGTCGCGGCGACGTCAGGCGGGTGGCCATAGCGGCCGCCGAGTTGCCGGGACTGGAAGCCGCCGTCACGGCGGAAGGCGACGTACGCACTCTGCCTTCGATGGGCGTCGACGGATTCTACATCGCCCGACTCACGGTCGGGTGATCCGGGCGTCTCGCCGAAAATCTGCATGGCCCGAGCACGACTGCATTGCTACTGATGAACGATGTTCGCATCGTTCTTTCCGAATCCGAGACTTCTCTTCCCCGCGGCGATCCTGTGGACGGCGCTGTGCATGACGGCCTGGTACGTTTTCGCTCGCGACCTTGGGCTTACGCTCAGCGTCGGCAACCTGATCGGCCTTCCCTATCCGCCGCTCGACGCCAAGGGTGGCGATGTCCCAACCGAAGTGGCGCGTAACGTCTGGGCTTACCAGTACATGATCGTGGCCGGCGCGCTGTTTCTGGCTGTGGCCGGATGGCGTCAACGAAATCGCTGGTTCTGGTGGTCGGTCGGCGTGTCGGCCGTGATCATTTTCTTCCTGTGGTTCCGCGTTCAGCTGGACGTGATGATCAACAACTGGTTCGGCGCTTTCTACAACACCATCCAGCAGGCGCTGGCCAAGCCTGGCGCCGTGACGCAGGAACAGCTCTTCGTCCTTCTCGTGACCTTTGGCGTCATCGCCCTGGTCGCCATCACCACCTCCGTGCTGACCGAGTTCGTCACCAGCCACTACATCTTTCGCTGGCGAACCGCGATGAACGAGTACTACGTCGCCAACTGGCAGCGGCTCCGCCACATCGAGGGCGCCTCGCAGCGCGTGCAGGAAGACACGCAACGCTTCGCCGACACGCTCGAGCGCCTGGGCGCCCGACTGATCGATGCATTCATGACCCTCCTCGCCTTCCTGCCGATCCTTTGGGGCTTGTCGGTCCACGTGAAGGAGCTGCCGTTCGTCGGACATGTCCCTCAGGCGCTTGTGTTCGTTGCCGTCATCTGGGCCGCCTTCGGCACCGCCCTTCTTGCGGTCGCCGGGATCCGGCTTCCCGGCCTGGAATTCCGCAACCAGCGGGTCGAGGCCGCCTACCGTAAGGAACTGGTCCTGGGAGAAGACAATGTCGGCCGCGCCCAGCCGCCGACGCTCGCCGTCCTGTACGCCGACGTGCGCAAGAACTATTTCCGCCTCTACGTGAACTTCCTCTACTTCAACATCGCCCGATACGGCTATCTGCAGGCGAGCGTTCTCGTGCCCTATGTCGCTCTCACTCCAACCATCGTGGCGGGCGGCCTGACGCTGGGCGTCCTGAACCAAACCATCCGCGCTTTCGGCAGGGTCGAAGGCTCGTTTCAGTATCTCGTCAATTCATGGTCGACGATCGTGTCGCTCATCTCGATCTACAAGCGCCTGCAGGCCTTCGAGGCGATGATGAGCGACAAGCCGCTCGACTCCATCGAGACCGAGACAATGATCGAACAGCCGTCAGGCAACTGACGTCCTTCAGCGCTCCGCTAGACCGGTCATTTTGGCTGGTTGAGACGACGCTGCTGGTACCGCACCCGCTCGCGATAGCCGATATAGAGCCCGGAGCTGATGATCACGGCGGCGCCGACCCATGTCCAAAGATCGGGCAGGTCCTGGAAGATCAGATAGCCCAGCAGCGCCGCCCCGATGAGCTGCGTGTAATTGAACGGCGAGACGACGGCCGCCGGCGCCTGGCTGTAGGCGATCGTGAGAAAGTAGTGGCCTGTTCCGGCCATCACGCCCATGCCGACGAACAACGCGACGTCCCAGCCCCAGGCCGGCGCCACCCATTCGAACGGCAGGAACGGGCTTGCGGCCAGCGTGCCGACGATGGTCGCGACCGTGGCCGACGCGTCGGGCCGCTCGGTCTGGCCGTAGCGCCGCGAGAAGATCTGGTAGAAGGAGCTGCTGACCGTGCTGGCAACGATCAACAGCACGTGCCAGTCAAACGCGGCATGGCCCGGCCGAACCACAATCAGCGCGCCGACGAAACCGACCAGAACTGCCGCCCAGCGCCGCGGTCCTACGGGCTCGCCAAGCAAGCGCGACGACAGAGCGGTAACGATGATTGGGCTGGACAGCGAGATCGACGCCGCCGTCGCGAGCGGCAAGTAGGCGATGCCGTGAAAATAGAGATAGGACGAGAAGAACAGCAGCAGCCCGCGAACCACTTGGGTGTCGAGCCGCCGGATCCTGAACAACTCGCGGCCGTTGCGCGGCAGGAAGATCGCCAGCATGAAGATGAAGGCGAAGACATAGCGCGCCCAGATGACCTCGATCACCGGATAGTGCGCGCTCAGGATCTTCGACATGGCATTGAGGCAGGAGAAGCAGGCTGTCGCGACCAGGATCGACAGGATGGCCCGCAGGATGCGGTCGGTCGGCGCCGTCGGCGGAGTGTTCACGGACAACTCAACCCGCCTTCGCCCTTTCCTCATCGGTCGGCCATATCAGCAGCGACACGATCAGCAGGATCGCCAGTCCGCCGACGATGCCGACGAAGCGGTCGATGCCCGGCATAATGCTTTCAGGCGGCGAGGCGCCCTGCACAAGAGTGATGATGTAGACCATGCCGGCCTGCGTACCGACATAGCCCACGCCGTGCCGCCCGACCTGCACGTGCATGCAGAGCCAGACACCCGCGCCCAGCATGGCGAGCCACCACGGGAACGACGTGACGTTGAGCGCCAGGCAGCCGAGTGCCAGCACCCCACCCAGCAGGCAGCCGATGAAGCGAAAGATCGAGCGCTGCGCCACGGCGTGACGCGTGTCGAG